>JAYUTQ010000113.1:0-1925 GCA_043755055.1 Chitinophagaceae bacterium
GATGCAATCATGCTTACTTTACTCACTGTATCCAGATTTTGCCAAAGCCATGGTGCACGGTAAAAAGCCATTGTAATAAACGATGCATCTACCAGCTGCTGGGCTCCAATATCAAAACGCATAAAATCTTTTGCAGAAGAATCCATAGCATTTTTAAGGCCTTGCAAAGCCCAGGTACGGTACTGATTTCGAAGGGCTTTTTCTGCATCATCGCCACCTTCTCCTTGTAGCCATGGGGCTATGCCACTTAATACCCTTCCCAGCACTTCTACATATTGCACTTTGCGGCGTTGTTCGGCATTGTCTACATGTATAGATACGGTTGTAGGCATGTTAATACGAAGGCTGTCATGTGCCAGGCTGCGCATTACATGTTGCACCATTTTATCCATTTCTGCCAGCCAGAGTTTACGGTCGGTCTGGCCGGTTACTTCTACTATTGGTTGTGCTATTATTGCCTTTTTTTTTCGCTGTGCATTAACTGTAAAAACACATGCTAAGAAACAGCACACAACAACACTTTTTTTTGTGACGGATGTTTTCATAAACCATTTTATTTTTCCTTATAGCCAAATGTAATGGCATAAATGCTGGCATTTTTTAAAAAATATTCTTCGAAACGCTTACAACGATTATAAATAAACTACCGATTGTTTTTACCAGCTTATACACAGCCTGTAAGTAATTAGCCGGCAATACAGTTTCATTCGCTTACTATTTTGCGGCTGCAATATGTGTTTTCATTTTATGTACAAAACAATCGCATTCGTTTTTAGGCCCTTACTTTGGTTGATTGTGCTTTTTGTATTGCAAAGCTGTGCCTCGGGGAAAAAGACGACACCGGCTTCTACATCGGATAAACCATCTACATCTTTACAAAAAAAATATGCCGCACTGCTTGGTGTGCAGCAGGGAAATATTACCAATAATGCCCTGTACCTTTTTGTAGATAAATGGCTGAATACCAGCTACCAATATGGTGGCCAGAACGATAAGGGCATTGATTGTTCCGGTTTTACTAAAATGCTGTTTGATGCTGTTTACAAGAAAAAACTACCCCGTACTTCCGAAGCCCAATACGCATCTATTTCAGCTTTTACCAATACCCGAAATCTAGTAGAAGGAGATCTTGTTTTTTTTACCACCATAAAAGGTAAAAAAATAAGCCATGTAGGCGTGTACCTGCAAAACAACAGGTTTATTAGTGCTACCAACAAAGGCGTACTCATTTACGATATGGGCATAAAATACTGGAGTGAGAAGTTTGTAGGTGCCGGGAGGATTCGTTAGTACATTGGTTCGTTGGTTTATTGGTTTATTGGTTCATTGGTTTATTGGTTTATTGGTTTATTGGTTTATTGGTTTATTGGTTTATTGGTTCATTGGAAAATTATAATATAGGAATCAACTGCTCAACTATTCAACTATTCAACTAATCTACTAATCAACCAATCAACTAATCAACTAATCAACCAATCAACTAAAACCTCCCTTACTTTTGCAGCCGCAATTATAATTACCAATAAACCCTGCCTGTAGGTAAACAGGTTTCCCTTTTAAAGATGAATTACCGCATAGAAAAAGATACCATGGGCGAAGTGCAGGTGCCTGCAGATGCGCTTTATGGTGCACAAACCCAGCGCAGCATTGACAATTTTAAAATTGCACAGGATATTAACCGCATGCCCAAAGAAATCATTCGTGCTTTTGCTTATCTAAAAAAAGCAGCAGCATTAACGAACCTGGAAGCAGGCGTGTTGACAAAGGAAAAATCGGACCTGATTGGTAAAGCATGCGATGAAATTTTAGAGGGCAAACTGGATGAATACTTTCCGTTGGTTGTATGGCAAACCGGAAGCGGTACCCAAAGCAATATGAATGTAAATGAAGTGGTGGCGTATCGTGCCCACATCATGAACGGCGGT
>JAYUTQ010000114.1:0-4227 GCA_043755055.1 Chitinophagaceae bacterium
ATCTGGCAATTCTATTTGGCTTCCCCTTATTAAATCTTAAAGGGTGGCCTCACCCCCCGCCCTCTCCTGCCGGAGAGGGAGCCTGATATATCAGCCTCACTTCTATGGCAATTTTATACTTCCGCCAGTTACCGATTCTCTAATACTGTCAAGGTCATTTGCTTTGGCAATGGCAACAGTTTGACTAACGGCATTAAAAGCCTGAAAGGCTACGTTTGCCACACTCATAATTCCTTGCACAGGGTTACTGTTAAAGAAGTCTCCGATGTCTTTTAACAGGCCTTCAGGCTCATCGTTATACTCTCTAAAACCTGCAGAAATAGTAGCTCTGAGCGGCAAACCCAATGGACTGAATAAAGTGTAATTGACCGATATCGATTCGATAACACATTTTTGTATAAAACTGCCCCACATTAATAGCAAGTAACGGATGCCGCCTTCACCTACATTCTTATCGTACCCCACCACTTTAATAAAAGATTGCACATCTAGGGCAACTTCTCTCTTATATCCCGCAGCACCGGTACCATCTACCAAAAAATCAAAACTGAATTGTTTGTTGCCCACATTTGTAAATCTTGGTAGTCGTTTGCCACTTTCAGCTTTCTGTGGTTGTTCTTCATCAAAATTTACTTTCAGCTCGGTTTTGTAAGAGTTTGGGTTAAACATCACCATATACAATTGCGGTATGTCCGTCAACTGCTTTATCCCGGTTTTGCTAAAGGATAATATGGTCATTTTTAATAAACTCATTCTGATTTTTGATTTATGATTTGCGATTTATGATTTGCAATTCACTAAATATTGTTAGCAGTTTAGGATGTGAAATATTGGAGTTGTAACCGACATATGAAATATATCATACATCCGAAATCACAAATCCTACATCTTCTTTCATCTTTCTTTCTGTTTTTCTAAAATTTCTAATACCTGTTCTATAATTTCCTTCACCATACTTTCCCTGTCGTTGTTGGCTGCTGCAGAGGCTGTAGAACTTCCGCCACTGCCAGCACCAGGCGGCGTATCGCTTACAGTAGCACGGATTACTAATTCTCTTATAATTACTGGCATACGATTACTTTAAAGGGTACGGAAAAACTGGTAGTACAATTCGATGGTTTCTATAACCAGATTATTGCTCTCTGCATTAAAATTACTTACGCTCCATTTTAAAGGATATGCATTTATAAATGCATAACTTTTAAGCGGCTCATGCTGTTCGTTAAGCAGACTTACCACTACACTTACAGGGCTTATATCGAGGTTTTCAATGGCGTCGTTACACCAGCTTATTAAATCGCCACTTGTTATCATGGCTCGTTTTAGTACTAGGTTGGTATAGGCAGCCCTAATGGGAAGTTTGTACGTAAACCTGTTTTCGCCCCCTTCGGTAATACTTTCGGTTTCAAGGTCGACACCAATGCCCGACACATCCTGAAAGCCAATGTTTACAGGGCCCGAGTCGAACTGAAACTGGACATTAAAATGAAACCCTAGCGGTGGATATGAAGCCATAACTGCAAATATTTTTGCCACGAATTACACGAATGGCCACGAATGTTTCTTTGTTATAAAACTTATTATACTGCTTCTATCGTCAGTCCTTCGTGGGCCAGTTCAAGGGTTTCGATGGCTACTTCATTGGCATCACTTTTAAGGTCGGCACTTTGCATTTTTACGGGCCATGCATTTTTGGCTTTCCAAACCATTACAGGTGCATGTTCTTCGTTCAGCAAGCTGATTGTAAGGTCACGCCGTTCAATTTTTCCTAATGTTTTGGTGTTCCACCACGCAAAAAATTCGTTATCACTTTTAAAGGTGCCACGCTTTAAAGTGATGTTGCCAAATTTTTGCATACCGGGCATTTTTATCTTACTGTATTCGGGGCTGCTACCTTCACGGTATTCTATCACTTCGTTTTCTACCGAAAGACCGGTTACTTCTGTAAATCCGATCCTGGATCCACCCCATTGCACTACGTAGTGAAATTTGGGAAGCGGGTAATTTGCCATGATATTTTCGATTTAAGATTTGTGAATTACGAATTACGATTTATGATTTATGATTTGTAGAGACGCCATGCTGGCGTCTGACTTTAACCGATAAAACTGTTTTATAAGAGCAAAAGCTTTGATGGGTTACATAGTAGCAATCAGTTGAATGGAGCGTCGCCAATGTCGCTTCATAGCAATACAGGCCTCTGGCTAATAATCCTTTTCTATTTCTTCTACACATTGACTAATGCCCAACTGATTATTGAACCAATTACTAACCACCAGTTCCTAATCCCCAACCACTAATTCCTAACTCTCCTGCATTTTGTGAGAAAACCGGAGGATTATGAACTCTGCCGGACGAACGACTGCCATACCAATTTCAATAATCATTCTTCCTTCAAGAATATCTAATGCCGTCATTGTTTGGTTTAGGCCACAGGCTACATAAAATGCATGCTCCGGTTTGGCACCTGCCAATGCCCCGGCACGCCATTGTAGTATTAAGAAATTTTCTATCATGGCTTTTACCTTTACCCATGTATTGGCATCGTTTGGTTCAAACACAAATGGTTCCGATGCTTTTTTAATACTCTCTTCGGCCATATTAAAAAAGCGGCGAACAGACACATAACGCCACTCGTTATCGTTTCCTGCAAGGGTACGTGCACCCCACACCTGAACACCACGGCCAGTAAAGGTTCTTATAACATTAATACTCTTGCCGGTGTCGCTTACATTAAGGCCGGCCTGCTCAGCATCGCTAACTCTAAACACAGGTTCGATTGTGGATTGTACACTTACATTGGCCGGGGCTTTCCATACGCCACGGGTGCTATCTACATAAGCGTAAATACCCGCCACACTTGCACTTGGCGGCAATTCCACATATAGTTTTGCAATTACACCCAGCACTTTTGCCTGAAATGCATCAGTAACGATACCGCTTAATAATGTGATGTTTGCAGCTGTGTTATTTGTTTTGGCAGGTGCATTTGTAGCGGATGCTTTTACAGCATCGTTGATCTTATCTTTCAAGTCGCCGATGGCTTTATTAAGTGCTGTTTTTGTGGCAGCCTTTACTGCATCGGCACCCCCCAAGTCTGTATTTACTAAATCTACTGCCGCCTGCATCGCTGTAATTATGGTGGCATCACTGGTGGTTAACTTCATTTCGGCCCAGGAAGTATTAATCAGGTTTAACCGGTCTGCTTTATTCTCAGCAGTGGTGCCTTCTATACCGCCGGAAATAACGGTGCCCAAACTGTTTGCCTTCAACAAACCCACAGCATCACTGAATTTTAGACCATCAAGACTACCTGTTCCCTGCTTTAAAGTAACATCACTATTTAAAAAGGTATAATTAAATGTTGATTTAAGATTGGGGAAATAAGCCGCTCCAAACTTCAACTCGGTGGTACCTATTTTATCTCTGAAAGTACTTACGCTTACATTCATATCCAATGTACCTCCGGTTAGTTTTGGATACACATCCAAAATGGTAAAGCGGTCTTTGAGGTCGCCACATTGCATCATTGCCTTTTTATATACTGCGTAAAAATTGTCTTCACTCAGGCAGGCAAGATCAGGGAAAACAAGTAGTGTAATTTCATCTACTTTCTTAATTTGATTAAGGGCGGATGCAGCGGCACTATCATCGTACAAGTTGGTGTTGGTAGGATCGGTAGAAGGATACGTTCCTACAGAAAAAATATAACATGGGCCACCCCCGTTATCGAAAAAACTACGCAGGGCATAGTACATCAAGTATTTGGTAGGTGCCGGTGCCGCCGCTATTAATGGTTCGTTAGCCGCATCTATGGTTATTTCCATAGCCTGTGGTTTTGCTTCGCCATAATACTTAACATACTCCAAAAAAGAAGTTATGCGGAATGGTTTTTGCGAAAGGTCGGAAACGATAACCCTGTCTGCTTTTTGGGTATGCCCCACAAAAACAGGAATGGCAGTTTCTACCTCGGCAACGGACGGCGGGAATTTGGGAATCTCTTCCACATATACTCCCGGTGTTTTGTAAGTTGACGGCATGACAAGAAAATTTTAAGTGTTAATAGTTGAGATATATTTCTGAAAAAAGTTGATACGATGCTGTATTATTTGTTGGTTTTAAAATGTTAGGTGTGGCATTTTCCAAACCTGTTATTTCTACCGGTCTTGCATTTATTGTAGCATTCATTTTAATGGAATTAAGTGGTGTACAGGTTAGCGGAATTGG
>JAYUTQ010000115.1:0-4226 GCA_043755055.1 Chitinophagaceae bacterium
AAAGCTATGGAAGCGGAAGGTGTAACTGGCATAAAGTATTTAGAACCGGAAGAACCAAGGTTAGTTTTTTCTTGATGTTTTTGGACAAATCTTGTAAACGATAAAGCCTGGCATTGCCGAGACTGTAAATTAAACCGTGTCAAAGTTCAAAAAAATCAAGAGCTTTAAAACATAGTTTTTATGGAAAAGAAAAATGCAGCCTTCGATTACGAAGCCCCGTTTGGTCCGAGGTTGTAATTGAGTAAAGGTTACCGAAAGCAGCACGGTTTTTGGTTCCAGCGTCTCGCTGAGACCTACTATACTGGCAGCGTCCGCTGCCGAACAAAGCAATTTTTTCTACATGTACCCTGGGAGCCAAAATGTAAATGAGCTTTGTCAAAAATAAAAAGTCCCGCCATTTAAGGTGAGACTTTCTTGTAAATGATATTAATTGGATACTTAAAAAACGGCCAGCAGGCTAATTGTAAAATCCAATGGTGCGTTTGCAGGTATGGTTCCGCCGCTTCCGGTACAGCCGTAGCCATATTTAGAAGGGATAATTAATCTGATAATGCCACCGGAACTAACCAACGGTACCCCAATAGTCCAGCCCTGTATTACACCACTTAAATTAAATGATACTCCGCTAGGAGAGTTATTACTATCGAAAACAGTTTGGTTAAACAACCGGCCTGAGTATTGTACCCTTACATTACTCGTGGCCGTAGGTACTGCACCAGTACCTGCTTTAACTACCTGGTAATAAATGCCTGAACTGTGCTTTATTGCCGGGATTGAATATCTGGCAATGTATGCAAGCAGCGAATCATTCTCTGCAGCAGGCTCAATAGGCGTGCAGGCTGTAGTGCCACTCTTGCTGCAATTGCTACCCATAATAAAAAAGCATGCTATTACAAATGCCCCTAACGAAAAAAACTGCTTCATGTGTTTGTTGTTTGTTCTGTTTTATATAGTTGTTATATTTCTCTTAGCTATAAATTCTTTATACATCTCCTCCCTTTTTTCCCACCTAAATTTTTTAGAAAAAACAGAAAAGAAAACACCAAAAATAACAATGGCTGCAATAATTGTGTTGCCATAAGTACTAATGGAGTTATACTTCATTCCTGCCCTGGGAAAATAATTGAGAAACACCAATAACTCCATAATGCCCCAATAGGTAAACCCAAAAAACAAAGCAAGTGGTAAACCGGTAAGCATCTGATAGGTCAGTTTTCCCTGCCGTTCTCTGTTAGCCTCCCAATATTTTACAAAAGCTTCTTCCTTATCCGTTAACATGTAGCGAAGGTAAGCCGATGATGTATAAGTAGAACGTAATAACAATTAGTCAGGATGCTTAACATTTGTTTCACTATCCTTGAAAACCAACTTTATTATGGCTGCCATCGCAAAATGGTTTACTGGCCGAGGCGCCGCAACGGCAAAGAGCGGTACTGCCTGCTCTTGTTTCTTCTGTACCATCGGGCTTTTTAATCGTAATCGTTTCCCTTACTATATATGGGCCGTTTTCAAGGCACTCAATCGTTGTTCGTTTTACTTCCTCTTTTATTGGTTGAGGCGTTGCTACAATTTGCTTCTCATTTACAATATAACTCAAAGCGCCGCTTGGGCACTGTTTAATCTGCTGTTTTATTTTCTCAGTATCTGCATGGGTCATGTCTATCCATGGCCGGCGTTGCGGATTAAATACTTCTCCCAAACCTTTAAAACAATAGCGGAATGGGTACAGGTTTCCGGCTTCCATTCAATCGTTATTTCTCCGTTGGTGTAATGAAATGTTTTCTGAGCCATAGCATCAGTTTTTTTGTTATACGAATAAAAACTGCCATCAAGATTGAGTTATTCCAGATTGCCTAAGCTACTCTGTTTATCCTCTTTTTCTATGATGGCTATGTATAAAAAGGCCGTGTATGCTTTTGTTTTCAAACGCATTGCGGATGGCAATGGCAAAAAGGTCGGCCACAGAAAGCACTTTTATTTTGGAAGATGATTGCCTAAGTGGAATCGTATCACAAACCACCAATTCTTCTAAAACGCTGTTTTCAATATTTTCGTAAGCCTTGCCGCTAAGTACAGGGTGTGTACAAAGGGCTCTTACACTTCTTGCTCCTTTTTCTTTTAACAGCCCGGCACTTTTAGCCAATGTACCGCCGGTATCGCAGATGTCGTCTATAATCACCACATCACGGTCCGTTACATCGCCAATCACGGTCATGCTTGCTATTTCGTTGGCACGTTTGCGGTGCTTATCGCAAATCACCATTTCGGCATTAAAATAACTGGCTACTTCCCGCACACGGTTGGTGCTGCCTACATCCGGTGCTGCAAAAGTGAGGTTCTCCAGATTTAGGTTTTCTATATAGGGTATAAAAATGGCCGAGCTATCTAGGTGATCAACGGGTATGTCAAAATAACCTTGTATTTGAGGTGCATGGAGGTCCATGGTAATGATACGGTCGGCACCGGCTGCGGTTAGCATATTGGCCACTAGTTTGGAGCCAATGGCCACCCTTGGGCGGTCTTTTTTATCTTGCCGGCTAAAGCCATAATACGGCATTACCGCTATTACTTTATAAGCCGAGGCACGCCTTGCTGCATCTATCATCAGCAGCAGTTCCATCAGGTTATCGGTTGGGGCAAAAGTGCTTTGGATCAAAAAAACATAGTCGCCCCGTACACTTTCCAGAAATTCTACACCAAATTCGCCATCGCTAAAGTGCTGAATGTTAACTGCTCCGGGCTTGGTGCCAAAGCTGCTGCAAATTTTTTCCGCCAGGTACTGCGATTTTAAACCTGAAAATATCCGTGCATGTTCGCTCATAAATTAGATTTTTAGGTGCATATATAGCTAGTGGTGAGTGGGGGTTGGTGAGTGGGGGTTTGGAATTTGCGAGTAGGGATTGGTGAGTAGTAAGTGGTAAATGGTTAATAGTTATTTGGAAGTAGGAAATAGAAAATTAGCAACGTGTAAAACAATGCCAGATATTTATATACTAACCCCTAATCCCCAATCCCTAAACAACTATCTTCTTATCTTGCTGCGAAGATATTGGTTTGCACCACCTATCAAAAAATCATGTATGGAAAATATAGAAACAGTTTCCAACTCTATTAAAAACTGGGCCGAAGATGACCGGCCAAGAGAAAAACTAATGCAAAAAGGGCCTGCTTCGTTAAGCAATAGCGAACTATTGGCCATTGTAATTAATAATGGAACCGTAAATAAATCGGCCATAGATCTGGCAAAAGAAATACTAAAACTGGGTAAGGATAACCTGAACGAACTGGGAAAACTAAGTACAAAAGACCTGCAGCAAATAAAAGGCATTGGCATGGCTAAAGCTGTAACCATAGCCGCAGCGTTAGAAATAGGCCGCCGCAGACAAGGGGCAGAGGCTTTGGAAAAACCGATGATGAATAATAGCCGAACCATTGCCCAATACCTGCAAAGCATTTTACAGGATGAGCCAAAGGAGGTATTTGTGGTGCTTTTTTTAAATACGGCCCACAAAGTAAACAGCTACCACATTATTAGCACAGGCGGCCTTACCGGCACCGTGGCCGACCCAAGGGTAATTATTAAAAAAGCGTTGGACGAAAATGCCACCCGAATCATACTGTCTCATAACCACCCAAGTGGTAGCACCAAGCCAAGCGAAGCAGATATCAAACTAACGAAAAAGATAAAATCAGCGGCTGAGTTTATGGATATTGCTGTGCTGGACCACATTATTATTGGCAACGACAAGTATTACAGCTTTGCTGATGAAGGGCTGATGTAGCTAAACAATCATGCTTTTAAAAACCCACTACAAGGCACAGGCGCATTATAAGCCAAGCTTCAGTTTTACTGTATTGTAATTAGTAAAATTTAGCGAAGGAGTCAGGGTTTGCAGGTGCGCATTGTCTGCAACCACTACAATTACATCTTGAAGTAATTCAGCAATACCAACCCCTCTTGTAACGGTTAAGTTACTAAATGGATAAGCTGCTTTTAAAGTGTAATTATAACTTATACCACTGGGTGTATTACCCGGTAAATGATAATAATTGCCTCCAATTTTTAAATAAATATGGATGCTTGAATTGGCCATTATATTCGGCGTTATGTTGCTAAGCAGCAAATTCATGCCTTTTACAATATTTATTTGCCCATAATTGAGCTGTGCGGCATTGGTTTTTTTGTTGTATACCGATGGGGGATAATTTACAGGATCGGTTATTGC
>JAYUTQ010000116.1:0-1924 GCA_043755055.1 Chitinophagaceae bacterium
CAATGGTGCTCAATTCATGGGCAATAGCCTGCCAGTCTTGCTTAAAAGTGAGGGCTTTTATCTCTGCGAAATTTACGGAATACATTAAAATTTTAGCGGAGCTAACGCCACCGAGCCTTTCGCTAACCAACTCATTGATTGTGCGATAATAATCTACAGTGGAGTGCCAGGTAAGTCCGCCAATTAGGCCAATTGTTTTCATGTGCTTGCTACTCATTAAGGATCGAATATAAAGGAAATACGATGGAATCTGTTTTGGCACAAGTTATTTTGCCCAACCAATATGGAAAGTGTATTTTCAAAAAAAATTGCCATATGACCCATCATAAAAACAAGCACAAACAGAAACACCCTACCCATGAGGGTACAGGGGCTACCAAAAAAACAGTACAAACTGCAACTACTAAAATGGTCCTCATTTTTGGTGTAGCCGGCCTTGCAGCAGGCGCCCTTGCCTCGCAACTAAACATAGTATGGACGTTAGGCGCAGCTATTTTTGGTGCCATCGGTGGCTTTTTTATTGGGCAAGGGATAGATAAGGCAACGGCGAAAAAGTGATAGTGGGCTGAATTTGGATTGACTGAAGTCCATCCTTACAATATGAACCGAGCCTACGGCTCTACAAGAAGAAAAGAGAAACAGGCAGTTCCGTAGGAACGACCCATTTTGTAACAACGGATTTTAATCCGTTGAAACCTAATACTGGAAAAACCCGCACATTTGCCTAATGGGCAAATCCAAAACCATCTATTTTACCGTAACCAATAACCTTAGCTACGATCAGCGGATGCAGCGTATTTGCGGCAGTATGGCAAGGGCTGGGTACAAAGTGGTTTTGGTAGGTAGAAAAATGCCTGGTTCTGTAGCTTTACTACAGCAGCCATTTGCCCAAAAGCGTTTGCCGGCCTGGTTTCAAAAAGGAAAACTGTTTTACATTGAGTACAATATCCGGTTGTTTTTTTACCTGCTGTTTAAAAAAATGGATGCCATTTGTGCCATCGATCTGGACTCGATAATGCCTTGCTACTATGTAAGTAAAATAAAAGGCATAAAAAGGGTGTATGATGCCCACGAATTGTTTACCGAATTAAAGGAAGTGATGAGCCGCCCATGGATCCTCAAATTCTGGATGTGGGTAGAGCGGACCTATGTTCCAAAATTTAAACATGGCTACACTGTTAACCAGTTTATTGTGGAGGAATTACACCGCAGGTATGGCGTACAGTATGATGTGATAAGAAACCTTCCTCTGATGAAATCCGACAAGTCCATTTCTGATAATCCTGCGGCTATCATTACCAAATACAGTTTGCCGGCAAGTAAATTCTTTTTATATCAGGGAGCGGTAAACGAAGGCCGGAGTTTTGAAACATTGATACCCGCCATGGCATCGGTAAACGCTATGCTGGTAATAGCCGGCGACGGCAATTTTATGCCACAGTTGCAGCAGCTCATTAGCCAATACAAAGTAGAAGCAAAAGTGATGTGCCTCGGCGCCGTATTGCCACAAGATTTGCGGCAAATAACACCATTGGCTTACTATGGCCTTACCCTTTTCGAAAGCAAGGGGCTCAATCAATACTACTCGTTGGCCAACCGCTTTTTCGATTATATACAGGGTGGCATACCTCAGCTATGTGTGGCGTATCCGGAGTACGAAGCCATTACTAACCAATACCAAATTGCAAATCTTATCCACAATCTGTCGCCAGAATCATTATCGGCTACACTAAACAATTTGCTGCAAGATGATGTTTTGTACCATGTTCTTAAGCTCAACTGCACCGTAGCTGCAAAGCAATTGTGCTGGCAAAATGAACAGGAGAAACTGGTAGCTTTTTACAATAACAACATCTTTAACAGTATTAACTAAAAAATTGGAAACTTATCACCTACATATTGTTTGTTTAGATGTGCCTTACCC
>JAYUTQ010000117.1:0-1923 GCA_043755055.1 Chitinophagaceae bacterium
TTAATGAATAATGTTGCAGCGAACGCCTTGTTTGGTTGGTACTTAACATAGCTAATTCGCAGCGGCGTTTGGCAAAAGCGAGGTACAGGCTCAGCAGAAAAGTTACCAGTATAATCCAGCTACTGCCGGGTGAACCCAATATCATTCCACCAAATAAAATACGAAATACAAAGCCGAGAGCTATGGATACACAATCCACTACAGCTATATGTTTTAAAAAAAATGAATAGGCCAATTGCATGATGATGTACGCCACCAAAATCAGTTTTGCTTCGTTAGGTAAAAAGAAAAGCAATACTGCCGATAACGCCATGCAACTAGAAGAAAGTGCAACCAATTGCGATGTAGAAATTTTGCCGGCTGCATAAGGCCGGTTCTTTTTTGAAGGGTGTTCTTTATCAAATTCCACATCCACTAAATCGTTTATGCAATAAATGCTGCTTGCTGCCAAGCAAAAGGCCGCAAAGCCAATACACATTAATTGTATCAGGTGTAAGTCGTTCATCATACCTGCAAAAAACATTGGCAGAAAGATGAAGCCGTTTTTGATCCATTCTTTAATTCGTAATTGTTGCAGCAATGGCATTGAGTGCGTTTTAGTGAACCGATTTTTTTTCAAAAGTAACGATAGTAAAATTCTTTGCTGATGGATTGCAATTCCTTGTCGGCCGAAGAATTTCCATAACAGATAAATTCAAATTGATTGGCAGGATATTTTTCCAGCAGCCGTTTTACCTTTTCTTTTCCCTTACAATTGGGCGTGGCAAATTTCCCGGTAAATAATTTTTCTGCACTGTAGTCTAATTCGGTGCAAATAAGGCCGGCATTAAGAAAAGTGGATAAGTGTATCAGCCATTCCCGGCATGAGGCGGAGAGTAGCAAAATAGCTTCCTCTGGTTTGTTTTGTTGCAGGGATTTTATATGCTCCAGGGCGTTGGGCTTAATGTCGTATTTCATCCTGTTATTAAAAAACAAAGAGCAGGCATGGTAAATATCTGTTTGCTTTTCCCCTTGCCAAAGGCTTTTGATTAAATGAAGTTTTGCTATTGAAAGGTCCCCTTTTAAAAAGCCTTTTACCAAAACCGGAATGGCCCTAAACCATGTATGAAACCAATCAATATCGGACGAAATAAAGTATCGAAGCAACGCTATAAACGTATCCTTTTCGGTAATTGTTCCATCTACATCAAATACATGGATGGTTTGTTTTTGTGTTTGTTTATCGTTCATTCGGCCATATTAATTGTAGAAGGGTTAATTTCGGCACTCAATGTAAAAACTATGTTTCAAACGGGTGAATATTTACGGCGGGGTAGCGTTTTTTTAAACAATCAGATGTTTCCCGGCAGTAAAAAACTGAGCACTCTAATGATTTATGCTACCGATTTATGCGATTCGGCCTGCAAACATTGTCTTATCTGGGCCAAACGGCCCGTAAAGTATTTGCCCAAAGAAAAAATTTACGAACTGGTTACCAACAATAAATGTGTAACCAAAAACACACGTATAGGGTTGGAAGGCGGAGAGTTTTTACTGCATCCTGATGCCCTCGAAATTATGGAATGGTTTTGCACCCATCACCCAAAGTTTGATTTGTTTAGCAATTGCCTGAAGCCTGATTCGCTGTTGGAAGCAGTTAAGAAATTCCCTCCGGAACGATTGTATATTTCTCTGGATGGCACCAAAGAAACGTACAAACACATGCGGGGTAAAGATGGCTATGACAGTGTACTTCGGGTGATTGAAGAGATGCATACCATACTGCCGGTTGCGGTTATGTTTACGCTTTCGCCGTATAATGATTTTGACGACCTGGCCCATGTGGCCGAGCTCTGCAAAAAATATAAGGTTGATTTACGAGTAGGTGTTTATAACAATATTTCCTTTTTCGATACACTGGATAAAGCACATGAAACAGGCATT
>JAYUTQ010000118.1:0-4222 GCA_043755055.1 Chitinophagaceae bacterium
TAAGAGTAACAACTGACCCTACTGGTGCAACAACAGTTTTGCCTGCCGGTTGGGTTGGTACCGGAGAATCAAGTACATTATTACTACAAACCAATACCACACAGGGAGACCAGACTATTGTTATAACTACCTTAGCTGGTAATGATCCTGCACAGCAGGTTGTAAATTTTGGAATAGATAAACGCCCCACTGCTACCAGCCAAACACTAGCTTCAGGTACCAATCCAGGAGGAGCTACCAATATATCAATACCAGCCACTGCATTTGTAACAGCCGATCAGGATGGTGGTACAAGCTTTGGTGTAACCCAGCTAAGAATTACTGCAATACCTTTAAATGCCACAACCCTTACGGTAAATGGTATTACTTATGGACCAGGCTTTACCGCCTTTCCTGTTGGCGGATTAATCATAGCAGCAGACCCAACTACAGGTCGTCCTGTTGCACCAATAGCATTTGATCCGATGAATAATGTACCATCTATAATATTAACTTATTTTCCAATAGATGCGGCCGGTAAAGAAGCACTCACTTCTGCCAGCATTACTGCCCCATTATCCAATCTTTATAAATTAAATGGAACGGTATTTAACGATGGCAATGCAAATACCGACGGAATAGTAAATGGCACCGGTGACGGAACTTTAGGTGCCGGCGCTACACAAATGTATGTAAGCCTTGTAAGCACAGGCGGAAGCCCTGTAGTACTGCAATCAATACCTGTAAATGCCGATGGCACTTACCAGTTTAACAACATTGCACCCAACTCCAATTATACCATCGTATTAAGCACAGCAGCCGGTACCGTAGGCCAGGCTGCACCCGCACCAAGCCTACCCGCTGGTTTTGTAAATACCGGCGAAGACTGCTGCGATAATGCAGGAACCGACGGAATTGCAAATGGTATTTTACCTGTAAGCATCGTAACATCAGATTTGGTTCAGGCTAATTTTGGAGCCCAGCAGCCACCTCTGGCTAATACCACAACAGCTACAGGTATTGTAAATCCAGGCGGCAATACCTATGCTACGGTACCTCCGGCTACATTTGGTGGAACCGATGCTGATGGTACAATTAATAATATCAGGTTAACAGCCTTTCCATCTAATTCGAACAGCATCCGAATAAATGGCGTTGTGTATTTATCTACCGATCCAATTTGGCCTTCCAACGGTGGCACTGGTATTACGCTGGCTGCAACTGGAGGTGTACCAACGCAAACCATAGAAGTAGACCCCATTAATGGTGCAGTAACAGTTTCCATACCTTACAAAACAATTGATAATGCCGGTGCAGAATCTGCAGTAGCAGGAAGTGCCAATATGCCTTTTATAACCACGGCCGTAGTAGGTACCGTATATAATGACGTTAACGGTGCCAATGTTGGCGGAATAAACGACGGCAATGGCTCCAATGCCGGTGGTTTGTTTGCCACACTGCTGGATAATTTGGGAAATGTAGTAACCAGTGTTGCCGTAAATTCTAATGGAACCTATACCATTACTGGTGTAAATGGTGGTACATATAGTGTAATCATCAGCAGTGTTTCCGGATCCGGTATTCCAACACTGCCTGCTGGATGGGTAAGCACCGGAGAAAATATAGGAATAGGTACTGGTAATGACGGAAATGCCAATGGTTCCACAGTAAGTTTTGTGGTAAGTACCACTTTTGTAACTAACGTAAATTTTGGTATAGAACAAGCTCCAATTGCAGGTACTTTAACCGCTGCAAGCCAATTAAATCCAGGTGCTAGTTATAGTGCCACTGTACCTTCATCTGCTTTTTCAGGAACAGATTTTGCCGGAGGTACGGTAGATAGCATAAGAATAACCGCTTTTCCATCCAATGCTTCCAGTATTACCATTGGAGCTAGTACTTACACAATTGCTAACTTCCCTGTTGGTGGTGTTACAATAATTTCTCCCGGTGGTGTACCCACACCGGTTATAAAAGTAAATCCGATAGATGGTGCTGTTATAGTTGGCATACCTTATGTTGCCAAAGACAATGCAGGTCAGGAATCAATAATTGAAGGATTGGCCAGTCAACCATTTAGTGCAACATCGCTTATTAGTGGAATTTTATTTAATGATCCAGGTGGAGATGCCATTATGAATGGAACCGATGCACCAACGAATGGCGGTGGCACTTATGCCAACCTTGTTAGTTCTGGTGGAATTGTGATTGCTTCTGTATTGGTAGACCCTGTAACCGGCATTTATGAGTTATTAGGATTGCCTTCAACTGATTATAGCATAATATTATCCAGCACTATGCAAACAGCCGGAAACGCTTTAACAACAAGCTCTTTGCCTGCAAGTGCTACCGGTAACTGGAGCAGTACAGGGGTAAACATTAATGGAATAAGTAATAATACAAACAGAACGGGAATAATTACATTAACCACACCTGCCACAGGCGATGTAACCAATCAGGATTTTGCAATTGAGCAGGCACCTGTCGTTACCAATTCTTCAATGTCGCCTCAGGCTAACAATGGTTATTCTATAGTAGTACCATCAAATCTGTTCACTACCACTGATAATGGGGGAACGGTATCGAGCATAATCATTACCGGTTTTCCTGCCAATGCACAAAGCATTACAATAAACGGGGTTAAGTATAGTTCTGCTGCTGAGTTTAACATGGCATTTCCACAAGGGGCCACTATTCCTGTGGATGGTGCAGGCCACCCTACACAACCAATTATGATACAACCTTTCACGGGAAATAATACCAGTTTGCAAATATCATATATTTCAATAGATAATGCAGATGTTGCATCTCCTGTTGCCAATGTAACTGTACCATTCTCGGTGATATTACCATTAACAGGTCTGGAATTATTTGCAATTAATAATAATGATTGTGGTATTAACGTAAACTGGCATACTCTAACTGAGGTAAATACCAAAAATTTTATTATAGAATATGCCACTAACGGCATTAACTGGCAAAGTATTGGTACGGTAATTGCCAATGGCAATAGTAACAGCTTAAAGCGTTATTTCATACTGCATAATACACCGGTAAAAGGAAGTAATTATTATCGCATTAAAGCTGTGGATAAAGATGGTAATATTACCTATAGTAGTATTGTACAATTGACCAGCAGTTGCAATGGAAAAGCTATCGTAAATGCCTATCCAAATCCGGTAGAAAAGTTTGTAATTGTAACAGGTGTACAGGCTGGTAGTCAGTTATCAATATTGGATGCCAATGGCAGAATTATATTTACACAAACTGCCGGAGGAAGTGGTACAGATAAACTAAATATTGTCAGTATAGCTTCTGGACTATATTTATTAAATATTACAAATGCTAATGGCGATAACACAACCATTAAATTAATTAAGAGATAAAAATTAAAGGGTTTAGGAATGAGATTAAGCCAATTGATAAATTAGTTAAAATGCCCTGATAGTCTTATCGGGGTATTTTTGTATTTTTAAGGTAAATCAAAACGTTGACTTTTAAAGACTGTCAATATTGTCTTATACCAATTGTATTTACGTTTTAGTCCAAACCACGAAGTGGTTCAATATAATAGTCCCGACTTATCGGGATGAAACCCGTGGCTAAAGTGAGTTCGCCAAACCAACCCCAAAGGGCAATATCATTAAGCAATTTGATTTTTTAAGAGCCACGTCGTGGCGATATTTTGGTATTAATAGAGTAAATTATTAACCTAAGCCCCTTCGGGGTGACACCTTTTTATTGAAAACCTGGATAAAATGTCGCCACGATGTGGCTATAAAGACTTTTTGACCTTATCTCTACCAAAGTATCGCCTCGCTGAGGCTTAACTTAACCCATATGGGGTAAGGCTAATAATTATAAATTAAAACCACGGGTTTCACCCATGGCTACTTTTGTTAAACCCTTTTCAGGGTTAAAAGATTGGACTAGTTAAAATGTCCATTTGGTATTATTATAATTCTATTAATCACTTTGGGTGATTGAATTTTTTGAGAAATGCAATAAGGGATATAAAAAACAGGGAGCCAAAGATCAGAATCACATTTTTTAAACCCATGGAAGCAAACCATAAAATAATAACTGCAACGGAATGATAATTATCTTCGGTAACGCTATATTAAATGCCATGTTTCATTTGGTAGGCAATGTAAAATGCCCGGATAAATAAAACTGTAACAACACCCAAAGCGATTAAAGGCTTTTTGGCTGTTTTAAGTCTTGATAACCGTAAAATAAAAAT
>JAYUTQ010000119.1:0-1918 GCA_043755055.1 Chitinophagaceae bacterium
AAGCAATCGAAATACGAAATACCCAAACTCCAATCCTCTTTTACAGATAAAGTTTATGAGCTGCGGAGTTATGAAAGTGCTACCGATTATTTGTTTGCTGGCAAAGTTCGGATGTTTAATGAAGGTGGCGAAACAGCATTATTTAAGAGGCTTGGTTTCAATGCTATATTTTATGCCAGCGTTATTATAGGTGCCCAAATGCCCAACCTTGTATACATGACGAGTTTTGAAAATATGGAGCAGCGCAATGCCCACTGGAAAACCTTTGGCAGCGATCCTGAATGGCAAACATTATCGGCTTTGCCAGAGTATAAAAATACAGTTTCACATGCTGATATTATATTGATGCATGCTACAGATTATTCTGATTTGTAATTAGCAGATATTTTTACATTACAAACAATGCACGAAGTATTAAAAAGGTTACATTGTTATTTCAAAATTATAGTCGCCTAAATGCTTTTGCCCTATGAAAATTTTACTACTTTCCGCTACCCAACAGGAGATTCAGCCATTTCTGTTAACATTGGATGCCATACCGGTTAAACCAGATGTACTGATTGGAGGCATTGGCGTTACGGCCACAGCTTATCATCTTACCAAGCAATTACACCACCACCATTACGATCTTGTAATACAGGCCGGTGTGGCTGGTAGGTTCGAAAATGGTAGTGAATTAGGAGAAGTGGTTGTCGTAAAACAAGATTGCTTTGCCGACCTTGGTGCTGTAGAACTAAACGAATTACAAACCATACAACAAATGGGCTTTAGCAACGAGCCGGAATGGTATATTAATAATCTGCACCTGCTTAATAAGCTGGCATACAAACAAGTAAAAGCAATCACTGTTAGTACTGTAACTGATGACGCTACTACAATACAAAGGGTGCAGCAAAAATGGGCCGCCGATATTGAAACCATGGAAGGTGCAGCATTGCATTATGTATGCCTGCACCAGCAAACCAATTATCTTCAGCTACGTAGCATCAGCAATGTGGTAGGTGTAAGAGATAAATCTCAGTGGCATTTAAAAGAAGCAATAGAAAAGCTAAATACAGCATTAAGTAACATTATTAAAAACTTAAATAGATAGAAAGCCGGACCCATATTCTAATGTAAAAAACTTATGAACTACCAAACTTTTAAACACTAAACTTTTAAACATTGGTTTTAACGCTTGGCTTTAGTCCCTGCCCTAACGACACTTTTATTTTTGATGCCTTGGTAAATAAAAAAATAGATTCCGAAGGACTGGAATTTAATGTGGTGCTGGAAGATGTACAAACGCTTAACCAATGGGCAAGAGAAGGCAGGCTGGATGTAACTAAATTGAGTTACGGTGTGTTGCCATTGGTGCTCGACAACTACGTTTTGCTCAATAGTGGCGGGGCTTTGGGCAAAGGTGTAGGGCCGCTATTGATAAGCAATAAAGGATTGGGGAAAGGGGATTGGGAAGCAACTGAGGCTATTGTAAATTCATCAACAATTGCTATTCCGGGTGAAAACACTACTGCTCATTTTCTTTTTTCTTTAGCATATCCCAATACAAAAAATAAAGTGTTTTTACGTTTTGATGAAATTGAAAGTTTTGTTACTTCGGGTAAAGGGCTTGGAGTGATTATCCACGAAAACCGTTTTACCTACGAACAAAACGGGCTATATAAAATAACCGACCTCGGCGATTACTGGGAGCAGCAAACCGGCAACCCCATCCCGCTTGGAGGTATTGTAATCCGCAGAAATATCAGCACAGAAATTCAGCAAAAAGTGGACAGGCTTATCAGAAAAAGTGTGGAATATTCTTTAGCAAACTACCCACAAATAAGCCATTACGTTAAACAACATTCTCAGGAAATGGATGAAGCTGTAATGCGAAAGCACATTGATTTGTATGTGAATAATTTTTCCATCGGTCTTG
>JAYUTQ010000120.1:0-4211 GCA_043755055.1 Chitinophagaceae bacterium
CCTGCTTTGCAAAAAGGGCAGTATTGTGAGGTAACAGCCATTGCATCAAGAAACGAACAACAGGCAAAAGAGGTAGCTGCCAAACTGCAAATACCAAAAGCTTATGGCAGTTACGAAGCCTTGCTAAACGACGCTGAAATAGATGCCGTCTACATACCGCTTCCCAACCATATGCATGTGGAGTGGGCCTTAAAAGCCATGGCCACAGGCAAGCATGTGCTTTGCGAAAAGCCTATTGGTTTATCATCCGCCGAAGGCGAAACATTAATAGCAGCTGCCAAACAAAACCCACAACTTAAGGTAATGGAGGCTTTTATGTACCGCTTCCATCCGCAATGGGCAGCGGCTAAAAAACTGGCAACAAATGGCAGCATTGGCAAACTAAAAACCATCCAATCTTTCTTTTCTTATTTTAACGATGACCCCAATAATATCCGTAATCAAAAAGATATAGGCGGTGGCGGCCTTATGGACATTGGCTGCTATAACATTTCACTTTCCAGATTTTTGTTTGATGAAGAACCGATAAGGGTAATAGGCTTAGCCGATTTCGATCCTGAGTTGAAAACCGACCGGCTTTGTTCCGGTATGATGGAATTTGCCGGCGGCACGTCCACATTTACCTGCTCTACACAACTAACGCCTTTTCAACGGGTGCATATTTTTGGCACAACGGGCCATATAAAAATGGAATGGCCATTTAACCCACACCCAGATAAAAAAGCTGGCATTTGGCTGCATAATAAAACCGGAAGCCAGGAAATATTTTTTGAAGCGACTGATCAATACACCCTGCAAGGTGATCTTTTTGCAAAAGCAATTTTGGATGGCACACCTGTACCAACACCTTTAGAAGACGCCGTAAATAATATGAAAGTGATTGAAGCTATTTTTAAAAGTGCCGAAAATAATAGCTGGCAAAAGTTGTAAAGCATGGATAAATCATCTTACAAATTCTAAAAAGCAAAGCCTCCGAAAACGGAGGCTTTGCTTTTTACACAGTTAAAAACTGCTGATGTATATAATTGGTAACAGCTTTTAAATCGCCGTTCGTTTGTTCAAACACTTTTAGTTGCCGGTCGGCACCTGTGCCTCTTTCGAGCATGGTGAGCACATAATTGATATAATGACGGCTTCCGAGTTGGTCCACTACATCATCAATAAAATCGAGTAATTCCAGAATCAGTTCACGGGTGTTTACTTCGCTTTCTTTACCAAAATCTATCATTTTACCATCAATACCGTAGCGGCCGGCCCGCCATTTATTTTCGGTAATCAGGGCCCTTGAATAAATCATGTAGTTCATATTCTTGCTGCGGAGCTTATACAGTTTGGCACATATTGCCTGAAACAATGCAGCAATGGCAATGGTTTCATTCACCGTCATCGGAATATCGCAAATGCGGAATTCTACCGTATTAAAAAAAGGATGTACCCTT
This sequence comes from Chitinophagaceae bacterium, assembly GCA_043755055.1. Taxonomy (GTDB): domain Bacteria; phylum Bacteroidota; class Bacteroidia; order Chitinophagales; family Chitinophagaceae; genus JAZKFT01. The sequence goes on from JAYUTQ010000120.1 coordinate 1,440, forward strand.
AAATCCCACCATATCTTTTTGGCGTTGTCTATACACTTGGTTTTAATCAACAATTTTACATACCGGTCGTAAGCTTCGTAGCTTTCAAAAAAATCGGGTATCCCTGTACGTGGAAATTTATCGAATACTTTGGTGCGGAAAGATTTGTATCCGGTGAGTCTTCCTTCCCAAAAAGGCGAATTGGTACTGAGTGCGTATACGTGGGGCAAAAAATAACGGGCACTGTTGGCTATATGCATGGCCATGTCGTTATTCTCCATGCCTACGTGTACATGCAAGCCAAAAATTAAATTGCTACGTGCTGCTTCCTGCAGTTCGTTTACTATTTCATTGTAACGTACATGATCGGTTATGAGCTGGCTTTCCCAATGTGAAAATGGGTGGGTACCGCTTGCAGCAATACCGAGGCCAAGGTTACCGGCAATTTCGGCAATATTGCCACGCAGGCCGGCTACATCTTTAAAGGCTTCATCCACATTGGCACAAATATCCGTTCCCACCTCCACCACGGCCTGATGCATTTCGGCCTTCACTTTATCCTTCAGTATTTTTTGCCCTTCAATCACTATTTGCTGCTCATGGCTTTTTAACTCCATGGTAGCCGGGTCTATCACCATATATTCCTCTTCCACGCCCAACGTGAATGACTTGTAATTTATCATAAGAATGAATTGATAATTTATTAATTGAAAATGGATAATTTTTAAGCAGAAACACTGAATTATAAATGCCAAATAGTAGTACTGAACTTGAACGGAGCGTCGCCAATGTCGCTTCATCAAGGCTCAAAAGTTCGGCTCCAAATAAAGAAACATACTACTATTTTAAATCGTATCAGCTATGGATGAAACTGCATTATCAATTATTCCATTTTCCATTATCCATTAAATAAGTGGCGTTCCGGCGGCACAGCTTTTTATGTAGTTTCCCCAGGTTTGGTTGTCTTTTCCATCGGTTTGAGCCAGTGCTTTTTCAATGGCGTAGTTGGCTGCTGTTTCTACTACCCAATCAAAATTCTCCTGGCCTACGCTTGTTAGTTCAGCATCCGGAGCCGGGTTACAGAAGTCAATAGCATAAGGTACACCATCACGTAAAGCAAGTTCAACTGTATTAAAATCGTAACCGAGGTATTGGCAAATTTTCAAAACAATGCCTTCCATTTCAGCATACTTTTCTGCTGTAGGCTTAAAGTCGGCCACATAGCGCAGGTGGTGCGGATTGCGTGGCTCATAAGGCATAATGCGAACATGCTTGCCGCCAATGCAATAGCAACGATAGTATTCATCAAACTTAATTTCTTCCTGCAGCATCATTACAAGCTGAGCAGTTTCGGCATGCTTTTCGAAAAATTCGTCCATGCTGTTAAGCTGATACACACTTTTCCAACCGCCACCTGCAAAGGGTTTCATGTATGCAGGAAAGCCGATGTATTCGAAAATACCTTCCCAATCAAGCGGATACGCAAGGTTACTGAAAGACTGATCTGTAGTATCATCCGGCAAATCTTTGGATGGCAGGATAACCGTTTTAGGAACGGGAACACCGATTTTGGTAGCAAGGCAGTTGTTGAAAAATTTCTCATCGGCACTCCACCAAAACGGATTGTTGATTACAGCTGTACCACATAAAGCGGCATTTTTTAAATAGGCACGGTAAAATGGTACATCCTGCGAAATACGATCGAAGATTACAGCATAGCCACTCGGCTCACCTTGCATAACTTTATCTATGCGTACCGGCTCGGCCATAATGCCTTCCACATTTTTACTGTTAATACGGTCGATAATAGCATTGGGAAAAGAACGCTCTTTTCCAAACATGAAACCAATTTTTTTCATACTCTGGGTTTTGGTAAATGATAAATAAACTGTTGAACCAAATATATTGAGGCGATTTTGAACCATCAAAAAAAGAATCAGATTTTAAAAAACTAAATCCAGACTTCTTTTCACAACTTTTCCATGTACCTGATTATTGCCAATCGCACATCGCTTCTGGGATCTGTTGTGTCGGTTATTACCGGATACATTTTAACCACATCCGGATTTTTTGGATTGAGAAAATCCATGTTGGCTTCGCCGCCCGTCATTAAAAAATCAAGCAGGGCTACATGGTAGGTTTTTGTGGCATCTATTGACTGCCCTTTTAATAGCCATTGTTTTGTTTCTGTGTTGTAAATAAGGTCGCTATTGTAATGCAGAAATCCCCCGATGCCTTTGTTTTTCATACCTGTGGTTAGCACATTTATAAGCAAACTTCCTTTCATATCTACTTCTGTAATACCGCCGCCAAAAGGCAGGCTTCTGATAATATCGTACTGCGTAACCGGCGCCTGCAGCATATCATCTACACGAATGGCGCCTGCATTAATAATGGCTACATCGGCAAGTGGTGCTGCTGCCTGCATACCACTTACTATCATTTGTGTAAAATTGGTGGGTTCACTTCTTACCTGCGTTTCCCTTCCATCTAACGGCACGCCGTTTTGCATCACCACTTTTGTAGCATCAAAACCAAGTGATGCATAATTTTTATTGGCTATATCTGTCCACTTTTGCACCACGGCATCGGTGGCTGGGTCTAAGGCAATTGAAGCATCAATCATCTGCAGTTTGGGCTTCACTTTCAGTTGGTGCTTACGTTTATTTATCTGCAGCTTTACGATGTATGCCGACCGTGCATTGGCATGTGCTTTAGTGATGTACACATCCCCTACTTTTAGAAAACGCATATCATGTTCGTGGCCGCCAATAATGGCTGCAAGGCCGGGTA
>JAYUTQ010000121.1:0-1916 GCA_043755055.1 Chitinophagaceae bacterium
CATTTGCCAATATAGCAGACCAATAGTTGGGTGCTTTACCTTTAAATACAAGTTGGTGTCCACATTCGTGAATCATTACCCAAAGTGCATGGCTAGGGAAGGCGCCGCCTACATAGGCTAATACCAGAATAAGCCACCATGGCGAATCCCGGAGTAAATAGGCACCCACAACCAGCGAGGCCACACAGGCTAAAATAACCAGCAGCGACATAGGGTTTTTCCCAATCAGTTGTTTTACTTCCGGGTGATCTTTTATAATTTGCCTAACCCTTACGTGGTGGGGGTTTGGTTCATCCGTCCAGCGGAATTCGTTTTGTTCTAAAGCCATAACTCGGTAATTGAATTGGTAAAGCTATGCCTAAAACGCAAAAACTACTATTTGGTTCAGGAATTTGTGCTTTTGAATGGGTTTGCCAAAACAAAAAATGGCTCCGTTTCAGGAACCATCTTTAAGAATATCTTTCGGCAATAAAATTCTATAAAATCATCCGTTTCACTACTTCTATCAGTTCTCCTTTTGTAATGGGGATACCCATAACCTTATTAAATGGTTTGGCATCTACCAGGTATTTATCACGTACAATTTTTACCAATTGGCCATCGTTGATTTCCGGCACCAATACATGGTCAAAATTTTTCAGTATGTCGCCAAGGTTACGTGGAAAAGGACGGATATAACGCAGATGGGCATGGCTTACCGTATGGCCGGCAGCTCGTAAATCGATGGCTGCACTTTTGATGGCTCCGTATGTGCTACCCCATCCAAGTATCAGCACACTACCTTTCTCAGGTCCACTGTCCAGATGTTGTTCGGGTATATAATCAGCTATCATATCCACCTTATTACGGCGGGTATTTACCATGTGCTGATGGTTATCGGGGTCGTAACTAATGTTACCGGTAATATCTTGTTTTTCCAATCCGCCCACACGGTGTTCAAGGCCTTTGGTGCCGGGTATGGCCCACGGCCTTGCCAGTTTCTCGTTTCTTTTATAAGGTTGAAATTTACCGGCATCATCCAAATCCGTAGCATGGTTTTGCGAAGCAAATTCTACATGGATGTCCTGCAAGTCTGCAGCACTTGGATATTTCCATGGCTCGGCGCCATTTGCTATGTAGCCATCACTCAAAAGTATAACCGGCGTCATGTGCTGCACGGCTATGCGTACGGCTTCGTAGGCTGCTTCAAAACAATCGCTTGGTGTAGAGGCAGATACGATTGGCATCGGGCATTCGCCGTTACGGCCATGGTACGCCTGCATCAGGTCGCTTTGTTCAGTCTTGGTAGGTAAGCCGGTGCTTGGTCCGCCACGTTGAATATTTATAATCACCAGTGGTATTTCCAGCATCACAGCAAGGCCCATCGCTTCTGCTTTAAGTGCCATGCCGGGTCCGCTTGTGGTTGTTAGTCCAAGGCTTCCGCCGTAGGCTGCACCAATGGCTGAGGTAATAGCCGCAATCTCATCTTCGGCCTGAAAAGTGCGTACACCAAAGGTTTTCAGCTTGCTTAAATCATGCAAAATATCCGAGGCAGGTGTAATGGGGTAAGAGCCAAGAAAAATGGGCAATCCACTTTTTTGCGAAGCAGCTACAAGACCTAATGTAATGGCCTGGTTACCCATAATGTTGCGGTAAGAGCCGGTAGGCATTTTTGCTTTTTCTACCGTATATCTTTCGCCTACGGTTTCGGTGGTTTCGCCATAAAAGTATCCGGCCTGCAGCACTTTAATGTTGCTCTGCATAATATCATCCTTCTTGCCAAACTTATCTCTTAAAAAGCCGATGGTATTATCCATATCACGGCTGTACATCCAGTATAAAAAGCCCAGCACAAACATGTTTTTAGCCCGGTCTTTTTCCTTCATACCCATGGTAAAATCCTTCAGGGCTTCCCGGGTCATTTTCGTTACATCTAT
>JAYUTQ010000122.1:0-1916 GCA_043755055.1 Chitinophagaceae bacterium
ATTAAAAAAGTTGAATAAAAGCCCGGTAAAAAAGAAGAAAATATTTTTTTAATACCCCAATAATACACTACCAAGCCGGGCAATATGGCAGCAACCAACCACCACGAATAGTTAGCTCCCCTATAAGTAAACCAGTAAAAAACAGCAGCCAGTAAACCCAATGCCACCACTCCGCTAATACGATCCAGAAGTACGGCGGCGGCTATTTTTTTTGTGGCAACTTCTTTGTATTCCTTATTCAGTAGTATTACTTTATAAGCATCGCCGCCAATGCCGCCGGGCAAAAACAAGTTATAAAACATGCCCAGCCAGTAGAGCTGTAAGCTGTTTTTATTTGCCAGATGTATGGCAATATTTTTAAAATAAATATTGAGCCGGAATGCAGAAACGATCTTGGAAAGTGCTACCAAAACTGTGGCCGCTACCAGCCACCATTTATTGCTTTGTTGCAATAACGACCATGTAAGTGTCCAGTCAATTTTTTTGGTAACATACCACAGGCACAGGGCTGTAACTGCAATTTTAATAAGCAGCTTGGCGAAAGATTTTAATTTACGATTTCTGATTTCTGATTTCTGATTTGCGACCTCTTGGTTCTGCATGATAGGTTTAATAGTTGTGATGGCTTATTACACCCTTTTAATATCAGCCCCCAAAGCCTTGAGCCGTTCGTCTATATACTGGTAGCCACGATCTATCTGTTCTATGTTTTGGATGATGCTTTTGCCATCGGCACTTAATGCGGCAATTAGCAATGCCACACCGGCACGGATGTCGTGGCTGCTCATGGTAATGCCACGCAGTTTTTGCTCCCGGCCAAGGCCTACCACAGCAGCTCTGTGCGGATCGCAAAGAATAATCTGTGCACCCATGTCTATCAGCTTATCAGTAAAAAACAGGCGGCTTTCGAACATTTTCTGGTGCACCAAAACGGTTCCTTTGGCCTGTGTAGCCACAACCAAAACAATGCTCAGCAAATCCGGCGTAAATCCCGGCCATGGATGGTCGTAAATGGTGAGTACCCCGCCATCCATAAAGGTTTGTATTTCGTAAACATCCTGTTCTGGCACTATAATATCATCGCCTTGTATATCGAACTTGATGCCCAACTGACGGAATTTATCCGGTATCATACCAAGGTCGGCAATGCCGCAGCCTTTAATGGTTACGGCACTTTGGGTCATGGCGGCGAGGCCGATAAACGAACCCACTTCAATCATGTCGGGCAGGATGCGGTGTTCTGTTCCGCCCAGTTTTTCCACGCCTTTTATAATGAGCATGTTACTGCCAATGCCGCTGATATTCCCCCCCATGCGGTTAATCATTTTACACAATTGCTGCAGGTAAGGTTCACAGGCGGCATTGTAAATAGTAGTGGTGCCTTCGGCCAAACAGGCCGCCATTACAATGTTTGCCGTACCAGTTACCGACGGTTCGTCCAGCAGCATAAACGTGCCTTTGAGGTTATTACCTTCCAGGTCGTAGCAGCCATTATCTGTATTGTAAGTAAATGTGGCACCGAGTTTTTCGAAACCGATGATATGCGTATCCAGCCTGCGGCGGCCAATTTTGTCGCCGCCGGGCTTTGGTACAAATGCTTTTTTAAACCTTGCCAGCATGGGGCCTGCCATCATAACCGAACCACGCAGCTTGCCACTTTTTTTATGAAAAGCCCTGGTGCTCAGGTAATCCAGGTTTACATCATCCGCCTGAAAAATACAGGTGTCCCGTTGCTGCCTGTCTACTTTTACACCCATATCCTGCAGTAGTTCTATCAGCAGGTTTACATCTACAATGTCGGGAATATTGGTAATGGTTATTTTTTCGGGTGATAACAAAACGGCACAAAGAATTTGCAACGCTTCATTTTTGGCACCCTGCGGAACGATGGTGCCACTTAACTTTTTACCGCCTCT
>JAYUTQ010000123.1:0-4202 GCA_043755055.1 Chitinophagaceae bacterium
TGAAATTGATTGTTCCAATTCAATAAAAGTGGTAGGTACTGATTGTCCTCCACCTCTGTTTTCAGAGGCGGCAAGGTTCGTATGGCCTATCAATTTTAAATTGGAATAAATCTTCTTAAAGTCATCTTCTAAAAACCCATTGAGTGAAAAGCCAACTTCCCTTTTGTGAGTAATTCCATTAGGTATAGCGAATCCTGAAAAAGGATGGGACCTGAATGTGCTCCAGTCAGGAGTTGAGGTATATGGATTAGGTTGAACTATAAAATTGTAAGTTATTCCTTCAACATCTCTGGATATTTCATACAAAATAATTCCATAGAACCTCTTGTTGTCGTTTGTAAATACAAAGCAATCCCCAATTTCAAATAAATGATTGTAATCCCCTGTTGATACTTTTGAATCGTTTACGTTGTTTGTATCCAAAGGCCAGTAATTCATTTCTGTCATCATGTTGAGAGCATCCTCCATTTGCCATTCTTTTGGTTTAAATGATGTTTGACATGCAAATAGAAGTAGGCAAAAAAATATTGTAACTAGGGATAGTGATTTCAAAATGAGCTGTTTAATGTTTGAAGCAAATTATAGTTTGATGTAAATTTATTTATATCCAGTAATAAACACCACCTTATTTCCCCCAACACTTGCACCAGTGAAAAAGGCATAGTATCTTCTCCCAATAAAAAAAATCCTCATGCAAAAAAAACTCCTACTTGTTGCCCTCATCGCAACCGTTTTAACCTCTTGTAAAAATGAACCCGAACCACGCAAGGATGTAAAACAGTACACTGCCGAACAATTGTATAATAATCAGGATGTGTACGCAAGTGCCTTTAGTGCCGATGAATCCAAGCTGCTGGTAAATGCCAATACCAGCGGCATTTATAACCTCTACGAATTGTCTATTGGCGACACCGCCATGAAGCCCTTAACTGCTTCTACTAAAGAATCGCTATGGTCGATAGACTATTTGCCCGGCACTGGTAAGTACCTGTATGCCGCAGATGAGGGCGGTAACGAAAACACCCATATTTACCTGCGGCAGCCCGGCGATACCACCGCTAAAGACTTAACGCCATGGCCCAACAGTGCCAACAGTATGTTTGGCTGGAGTGCGGATAAAAAAGCGATGTATATCAGCAGCAACAAAAGAGATCAGCGCTATTTTGATTTGTGGAAAGCCGATACCACAGGCTGGGCGGCTACCATATTTTACCAGAATGATTCTGGTTATTCCCCCGGCGCTATTAGCAAAAGCGAAAAGTATCTAACACTCACAAAAGAGGTTACTACAGATAAAAATGAATTGTATCTCTACGACCGTACTTCCAAAACCACCAAAAGGCTGAGTAATGATAATGAGGCTACCTGGCGTGCCGCTGCTTTCGAAAAGAATGACAGCATTTTGTATTACATCACCAACGATGGCAGCGAATTTTCTTACCTCGTAAAATATAATATCAGCACGGGGCAGGCAACGAAAGCTTACGAAACAAACTGGGATGTTGTAGGTATGAGTTTAAGCGAAAATGAAAAATACCACACGATTTTTATTAATGAAGACGGAAAAAATAAAGTGCTGCTTTACGAACACGCTGCTAATAAACCCGTTGATTTTCCTGAGATAAAAGATGGAGATGTGCAGGATGTTTTAATTTCTCCTTCAGAAAAAAACATGCGGCTTTCAGTAGGCAGCAGCAAAAGCCCAAGAAACATTTTTGTGTACAATTTTGAAAGCAAAGAACTAAAGCAATTAACCCAAACACTTAACAAAGAAGTGGATGTAAACGACATGGTAAGTGCAGAAGTCATCCGCTTTAAATCTTTCGACGGCAAAGAAATTCCGGCTATTTATTACAAGCCATTAACGGCTTCTAAAGACAATAGGGTGCCGGCCCTGCTATGGATACACGGTGGCCCCGGCGGCCAAAGCCGTATTGGGTTTAGTAACGATATCCAATACCTCGTAAATCATGGCTATGCCGTGCTTGCAGTAAATAATCGTGGCAGCAGCGGCTACGGAAAAACATTTTATAAGCTAGATAATAAAGACCATAGCGGCGGCGACCTGAAAGATTGTATCTGGGCAAAAAAATGGCTGCAACAGCAGGATTATATTGACACTGGCAAAATAGGAATTGAAGGTGGCAGCTATGGCGGCTGCATGGTATTGGGTGCACTTGCTTTTTACCCCGAAGAATTTAAAGTGGGTGTGGATCTTTTTGGCGTGGCCAACTGGCTGCGTACCCTTCGCAGTATTCCACCGTATTGGGAATCTTTCCGCAAGGCCTTGTACGACGAAATGGGAGACCCCAACACAGCCGATTCTATTCGTCTGCGGCAGATATCACCGCTGTACAACTATGAGAAAATCAATAAGCCACTTATTGTTTTTCAGGGGATGAACGATGTAAGGGTGCTGCCCATAGAAAGCGAAGAAATAGTAGCCGGTGTAAAAAAGAATGGTGTGCCGGTGGAGTATGTAACCTACCCCAACGAAGGCCATGGCTTTGCCAAAAAAGAAAACGAGATTACCACCGCTAAAAAAACACTTGCATTTTTAGACAAGTATTTAAAAGGCGGCTACACACCGGAGGTGAGTAAGCCTAAGCCATAAATCTAATTTTGATTAAGACCTTCTTGGATCGGGGCTGCGCTATACTATGCGTAGCCCTGATGTATAAGTAACCTTAGAATGGTTAAAACCGGCAGCTTGTAGGAAAGGAAATATGTTGAACCATATTTTCTGCTTCATGCAATGATTGCTTCCTCCACACCGTCATTCAAAAAAAGCATTTCATGAAAAAAGTATCCATTGTATTTGCAATCATTATTTGCTTCACTGCCGCCTGTAAAAAATCCAAAACTGAGCTTTTGATTTTCGGTGTTTGGGTAGAAAAATCATTACGTTTGGATACCCTTGATTTCAATATACAAAATCGGGTAGATGCCACCGAACCAACGGTCAATTTTCTGTCAGGACCTTATATTGATACTGTACTTAATCCTAATTTTCCCGTATCACATGCATCCTTGTATAGTTATAAATTCTTAAATGATACGCTGCAGCTAAGAAGTTATTTAAGTTCTTTAGGAAGATTTCAAAGTTATCCTGTTACCTTTTATGCAGATGGGAAAACGTTTAGCATAGGTAAATTCTACAATCGCAGGGCTTTACCACAAATCATAGAATTTGAAAAAATCAGGTAACAGAATTGCTTACACATTTATGCTGCAATTCACCCATTCGCCATCAAATGTGGCATTGTACTTTTTGTAAAAATTAATAGCCGGTTCGTTCCAATCCAGCACCTGCCACACAATGCCACTGAATTTTTTTTCTTTGGCTTCTGCTATCAAAGCATCAAATAATAATTTGCCCAGGCCCTTTCCCCGCATTTCGTTCGTTACCAAAATATCTTCCAGGTACATCCGTTGTCCTTTCCATGTGCTGTATCGGATATAGTATAATGCAAAACCCTGCACCAGAGGTTCCCCTCCTTCGGTAGGGTTAGGGGAGGCTGCTACAAACGCCCACCACACCGGGTTTTCGCCAAAACCGCTTTCTACAAAATGTTCCAGCGTAACAGTAACTTCCTCCGGTGCCTTTTCATAGTCTGCCAGTTCCTGAATCAGTTCCAGCAGCCTCGGGCAATCCTCAGCCGTAGCTTTTCGAATAATGATATTTTCCATATATGCAACTATGTGGGTTTAATAAAATTCTCAAATCCTAAGTAAACACGTGAATCAATAAACAAATGAACAAATGAACCAATCAACTAATCCCCTTTCTGCCCTACAAACCAATGCTCTTCATTTTTAAAAAGCACATTAAAAGTGGTAAGGCTGCCATACACACGGGTAATGTATTGCTGCAGGTTTACCTTGTCTTCATTGCTTAGTATTTTGTGGCTGTTAATGTTTTGTTCCAGCACTCTAAGCCGGTCTCTCAGCATTACTATTTTATGAAAAAAAATATCAATTGGTACTTCCTTGGGCTTTTGGTTTTTATCGGCTGGCTGCAGCAGCATGGTGCCGTTACGCCATTTGTCGCCTAGTGGTACCAGTTCGCTAACATCGCTCCACTGCCGCAGTATTTTTAGCAGCGATTTTTCTACCTGCGAAACGGTTTCTACTTCTGCAGTTACATTTTCCGGAATAATTTCATCCAGCTTGGTATCGCTCTTGTCTATTTCTACAATGCC
>JAYUTQ010000124.1:0-4194 GCA_043755055.1 Chitinophagaceae bacterium
CGACAAACTAAAGTCGCCACTAAGGTTTAGATTAGCAGTAGTAGTGGAGGTAAAGCCACTATAATCCGGCTTGGGCTGCTTGGATATGTTTAAAGAAAGACGATAAAAAGGAGGAAGAAGAAAAGAAACGCAAAGACGACGATTATTACAATCCTGATGAAGATTACCAGCAACAAGAGTACATAAGAAATCACCCCGCTGAGTTTACCGATTTTGATATTCCATGGAGTGCAAGTATTGCTTTTTCTTTAAACATATCCAAGCAGCCCAGGCCGGATTATAGTGGCTTTACCTCCATTACTACTGCTAACCTCAACCTTAGTGGCGACTTTAGTTTGTCGCCAAAATGGAAGATTGGTGGTTCGGGATATGTGGATGCACAGCGGCTCAGCATCGAACAGTTTTCGATGTTCATCAGCCGTGAAATGCACTGCTGGCAACTGTCTATTAATGTAACGCCGGTGGGCCTGTACCCATCGTTCAATATCAGTATCAGCCCCAAAAGCGGCATTCTGAGAGATTTAAAAATCAACAGAACAAGAACTTTTCAATCCATATTATAGAAGCCTGCTTTGAATTTTGTCCCCCGCTGGCGGGGGTGGCAGGTTCGTGCCTGACGGGGGTGGACAACGTGCCGGTAATGACCTTGGGCGTAACCCCGCCAAAAACCGGGCGGGGTCGGGCTATCCACTACAAGTCCGCAGCCGCATACACGTACCAAAGCTTCGCAATAGGTAAATTCTTTTGCGGCTTTACGGGCTTTTCGTTATTATCCCTTACGCAACATCTACATCATGCTCCTCTCAATATTAAATGTCCACCAATCCGGTAGAAATTATTTTTGGCAGTTCCAAATCCGAGCATATCTTTGTCCACCATTGTTGTAGACAATCAACGAAAACTATGCAAACTAAGATTTCCATGATGCAAATGTGTATGTGCATTTTTAGCAAACGCTGCTAATATGTTACATCGTACATCACAAGTTTTCAGGTTCATTTTTACAATTAAAAGTTTACAACAAACAAATGGCAAACACTAATCAAAACAGCGTAGAAGCACTACAGCAAAAGGCCAACGGTCTTAGCATTCCCGAAGTTTTAGAACTGCTTGCTAACCAATTTCCCGGTCAGATTACGTTTTCATCCAGCTTCAGTTTCGAAGATCAGGTAATCAGCCACGACATACTTTCTAACAAATTACCCATCAGCATTTTTACATTGGATACCGGCAGGCTATTTGCTGAAACCTACAGTGTATGGAGCAGCACCAACAGCCGCTACGATACCAGCATTAAAGCCTATTATCCCGACGCTACACAGATAGAAAAGTTTGTAGTACAAAATGGACCCAACGCTTTTTACGAATCTGTTGACAACCGAAAAAGCTGCTGCCATATCCGCAAAGTAGAGCCGCTGAAAAGAGCCCTTGACGGAAATGCAGTATGGGTAACCGGCCTGCGTGCCGAACACAGTGCAGCACGGCACAACTTGCAGCAATTTGAGTGGGATGCAGCCAACAACATTATTAAATATCACCCCATTCTGCACTGGACTACGGAAGAAACGAAGGCTTACATTAACCAACACAACATTCCCTACAACCCTTTACACGACCGTGGCTTTGTAAGCATTGGCTGTGCCCCATGTACAAGAGCCATTAAACCCGGCGAAGATTTTAGAGCCGGAAGATGGTGGTGGGAGGATGCAAATAAAAAAGAATGTGGGCTGCATGAGAAATAAAGCCCCTCTAACTCCCCGGTGGGGAGAATAGAAACCGTAATTCGAAGGAAGTATGGTTAAGAAAATGAGAAGAGTAAGCAAGTAGAGGCGAAGCTTGGAAATGTACAAATGAAGATGCGGGTAGAACCGATGTTTGGATAAGTACAAAAGCACCGTCCCTCTCCGCCAGGAGAGGGATTAGAGGGTGAGGCCAAAGCGTTAGGGATTGCAGCGGAAAGCCCGGACGTAGCGAAGCGAAGGAGGACTTGCAGCGGAAAGCCCGGCCCGCAGGGAACGCCCACATATTAAAATAAAATGGCTTTGCAGAAAGTCCTTAAAAAATATCAAATGAGCAAACACAGTTTAGATTATTTAGAGCAGTTAGAGTCGGAGTCCATTCACATATTTCGTGAAGTGGCCGGGCAGTTTGAAAGACCTGCGTTGCTGTTTAGCGGTGGTAAAGATTCTATTGTGTTAGTCCACCTCGCTTTAAAGGCTTTTCGTCCCGGAAAATTTCCATTTCCATTGGTGCATATTGATACCGGCCATAATTTTCAGGAAGCCCTTGATTTCAGGGATAAGCTGGCTAATGAAATAGGTGAAAAACTGATTGTAAGAAAAGTAGCAGATACCATAAAAGCCAAAAACCTGACGGAACAAAAAGGAAAGTTTGCCAGCCGTAACGCCCTGCAAACCTATACCCTGCTGGATACGATTGAAGAGTTCAAATTTGACGCCTGCATTGGTGGGGCAAGAAGGGACGAGGAAAAGGCAAGAGCCAAGGAACGTATTTTTTCGGTAAGGGATGAGTTTGGCCAATGGGACCCCAAACGCCAACGTCCGGAGCTTTGGAACACTTACAATGGCCGCATTGACAAAGGCGAAAATGTAAGGGTATTCCCCATCAGCAACTGGACGGAACTGGACATTTGGAATTATATCCGCAGCGAAAAAATAGCCCTGCCAAGCATCTACTTTGCCCACGAACGTGAAGTGCTGGAATGGGAAGGACAACTGGTGGCTATATCGGAATTTATTACCCTGGCACCCGAAGATAAAGTGAGCATTAAAAAAGTTCGTTACCGCACCGTGGGTGATATGACCTGTACGGCTGCGGTAGAATCGAATGCAACAGTGATTGACGATATTATCAACGAAATCATCGCTACCAAAACCAGCGAACGTGGCGAAACAAGAATAGACGACCGTGTAAGCGAAGCTGCCATGGAGGATAGGAAGAAGAATGGATATTTTTAAAAAGCCCCCTCCGCCCCCGGTGGGGGAACAGTGGCAAAAAGGCTGACAAAACAATTATTTAAAACCATTCAGCAATTCGTTTTGCTGATACAAACTAAGTTCCCCCAACCGGGGGACAGGGGGCTAACAATGGATATCTTAAGATTTATAACCGCAGGTAGTGTAGATGATGGTAAAAGCACATTGATTGGGCGTTTGCTGTACGATAGCAAATCGATTTTGATTGATCAATTGGAAGCCATTGAGAAACAAACCAAGAACCGTGAAGATGGTGAAATAGATTTGGCGTTGCTTACCGATGGGCTACGTGCCGAGAGGGAACAAGGCATCACGATTGATATTGCTTACAAGTATTTTTCTACGCCAAAACGCAAGTTTATTATAGCCGATGCACCTGGCCATGTGCAGTACACCCGCAACATGGTTACCGGTGCCAGCAACAGCGACCTTGCCATTATTCTGGTAGATGCCCGTAATGGTGTGGCCGAGCAAACCCGCCGCCATAGTATCATTGCATCGCTGCTGAATATTCCGCACATAGTGGTGGCCATTAATAAAATGGATTTGGTAAATTACTCAGAAGATGTGTATAATAATATTGTAATTGATTATGCACAAGTGGCCCGGTCGCTGGGTTTAAAGGATATTACTTACATCCCCATTAGTGCATTAAACGGCGATAACATTGTAGATAAAAGCAATAAGTATCCATGGTACGAAGGGCAGTCGCTGCTGCAAATATTGGAAACGGTAGAAGTACAAAACGATATCAACCTTGAAGATGCCAGGTTTCCGGTGCAGTATGTTATACGGCCGCAAACGGAGGAATTACACGACTACCGTGGCTATGCCGGAAAGGTAGTGAGTGGAATTTATAAAAAAGGCGATGCTGTAACTGTATTGCCAGGTGGCCTTACCAGTAAAATAAAAGCCATTGAAATTGGTGGTAAAGAAATAGACGAAGCATTTGCACCACAAAGCGTAGTGCTACACCTTGAAGATGATGTGGATGTAAGCCGTGGCGATACGATTGTATTAAGCAGCAATCAACCAAATGTAGAGAACGAACTGGAAGTGCTTTTATGCTGGATGGGTAATAAACCGCTGATACCCGGCAACAAATATTATTTACAAATCAACAGCAGGGTGACAAGGGCGGTGGTAAAAGAAATTGAATACAAGCTCAATGTAAATTCTTTGGAAAAAGAACCGGCCC
>JAYUTQ010000125.1:0-4194 GCA_043755055.1 Chitinophagaceae bacterium
CAATTAATGGCGGAAAACCCTACCTATAAAGTGGAAAAAGTGTTGGCCATTTTTAAAGCCTGCCATGTAGATATTTGGGCCAACGAACTAAAAGAAAAGTACTACAACGATGCCATGCATCACCTCGATGAAATAGCCGTATTAACCACCCGAAAAGGGCAGCTTAAAGAACTGGCTCAGTTTCTAATTCAAAGAGAACACTAACCTGATTTTTGTTTTGCCCCTCTCCGCAAACGCAATAGCATCACTTTTCCTTCTCCTTTTGGAGAAGGTGCCTGAAAGGCGGATGAGGCAGGGGTTGGGGTGAGGCCCCATATTAGGTTTCAGATTGCTGCATATTGGGATACAAAAAATTTGTTTTCATCCTCCTCAATCCGTCCCACCTGTGCTGCTATCCTTCATGGCAGTTGGTAGTTTTAAATGATTCCTGTATTTTGACGATTCAATTAAAACAGCCGCATGTTTAAGTCACTTTTCCGCACAAAAAACATTGATAAAATAGTAGCTGATGCCGCTGCATTGGAAGAAGGGCATGGCTCCGGGCTAAAGAGGGTTCTCACTGCCCGTGATTTAACTTTTTTTGGCATTGCAGCTATATTGGGTGCAGGTAGTTTTAGTAGCCTAGGCGGTGCCGTTTTTAATGGCGGTCCCGGTGTGGTAATTCTTTTTGGCATTACGGCTATAGCATGTGCGTTTACCGCTTTTTGTTACAGCGAATTTGCCAGCCGCATACCTGTTGCAGGTAGTGCCTACACTTATGCCTACGCAAGTTTCGGAGAGCTGTTTGCCTGGATTATAGGCTGGGCTTTAATCATGGAATATTCCATTGGCAATATTTATGTGGCCTACAGTTGGAGCGATTATTTTACTTCGTTTTTAGATAAATTAGCTACTATAACGAATTTGCCTTTGCACATCCCCGCATGGCTAAGCACCAGTTATATGGAAGCCAAACACGGTGTGGAGGGCGGCTCTACCAATGTGGATATTAATGCGGCCTGGAATACAGCCCCCATGATAGGTGGCCTGAAAATCATCCTCGATTTACCGGCGTTAATTATCAATGTGCTGATTACTTACCTCGTTTACAGGGGCATAAAAGAAAGCCGGAATTTTAGTAATATAATGGTGGTGCTTAAGATGGCCGTGGTATGTTTGGTAATTCTTGTAGGCGGTTATCTGGTGTTTTCTAACGGGCTTACTTTTAACTGGCAACCGGCAAACGATGCAGGTGTAAAATCTTTTATGCCAAACGGATTTGGTGGCGTAATGATGGCAGTGAGCGGGGTTTTCTTTGCCTATATTGGTTTTGATGCGGTAAGTGTGCTGGCCGAAGAAAGTAAAAATCCGCAACGGGATTTGCCACGGGGCATGATTTTATCACTGGTAATTTGCACCGTAGTGTACATTTTACTCACCCTTGTATTAACCGGCGCTGTTAACTACCGGAACTTCGATGGCATTGGCGATCCACTGGCTTTCATCTTCGAAAAGCAAAACCTGAACGTGGGCTGGATGCAATTTTTTGTAGCCATCAGTGCCGTAATTGCTATGACGAGTGTGTTGCTCGTTTTCCAGATGGGGCAGCCACGCATTTGGATGAGTATGAGCCGTGATGGCCTGATGCCACCTGTGTTTCAGAAGATTCACCCCAAATACAAAACACCTTCTTTTGCCACCATCATTACAGGTTTGGTAGTGGGCATTCCTATTTTATTTACCGATAAAACCTTTGTGCTCGACTTTACCAGCATCGCCACGCTGTTTGCTTTTGTACTGGTGTGCGGCGGTGTTTTATTATTGCCCCGCCGTGATAAGGAAAAGGGTAAATTCCACATTCCTTTTATCAACGGGCAGTTTATTTACCCTGTTATTGTTCTGGCATCCATGGTGATGGCCTACCTGCTTTCCCATACCTATTTCACCGATATGTTTCATTTCGATTTTAGCGACAATGCCGACTATGTAGCCGGAAAAATCAGTTTTATGGCCGCTGCTACGCCTAAAATTTCACTCATTGTTTTCTGGTTGTTATGCCTGCTGCTGGCCGCTATTACATTCGTAAAAAAATATTCATTGATCCCGTTAATGGGCCTTACCACCTGTCTCTATTTACTCACCGGTATGACATGGGCCAACTGGGCATGGTTCCTTGCATGGCTAGCAATAGGCCTCGTTATTTATTTATTATATGGTTACAAAAAAAGCAAACTGGCATTGTAGGAACATTGTAGGAACACGCCTCGAGGCGTGTTCCTACAATGTTAACCGCCGTGGCCGGTGGCCTTTGTTTGTTGAAGACACAAGCCATGACAGATATTCAAATATTTTTCTTTTGTTAACCAGCTTTTGAACCCTGATTGAGCGACATTGGCGAACGTTTTTAATCTCGTAGAATTACGGGACTCCGTTCATCTAATTGCTACTATAAACCCATGCTAAAATTTCCGCCGCCGTGGTCAGTGTCCTCACCGACCACTGAATATCGGAGACTTTGATTTTTTTTAGTGAGAACACCAGCCATGCTTAACCTTGCCTAAGACCGGATAAAGTAGTTACTATTTGCCTGTCTCAACTCACAACTTCATCTTAGATTTGCCGCTTGTTTTCTGATGTTGCATAATAATAAATTGTAAGCAGTCTAAAACCCTGTCAGGGCGAAAGCCAGCCCTGACAGGGTTGTTCAAAATCAAAAATTCCAAATCCCAAATCAAAAATCGAAATGACTCCCTATATATTATACTCCGATGGTGCCGGTAATATTTTTGAAGATACCAGCCTGTACGTTACCGGCCGCAGCGGCTGGGACGCTTTTGAAATACCCGAAGACCACTGGATAGAATTACCCAATGGCGGCAACCTGTACGAACTGCCCGGCCGCCGTGGCATCGGCATAGATGTGGCCACCGGCGAAATGCGGCTCTGCGAAAAAGGCTGGGCTGTAGCGGCTTTTATACCACCGGCACATACCGGTTTGTTTTTGGCAGCCTACGAAACGGTGTTGGAAGAAGCACCCGTTTTGCCCCTGTTTTGCTACACCGCTGCAGGCTGGTTTAATGAAAAATTTTACGTCCCTGCGGTTCGCATAGAGCAGGATATCCGGCAGGAATGTGCCGGTTACGATGCAGAAAAAATAGCCGTGGGTAGTCAGTCGCTGATAGAACATTATCCGAACAACCGGCTGGTGCAGCACCTGATGAACACTTGCTGTAACACCTACGATTGCCCGGCAGCACGGAATTTTTCTCTGGGCCGGTGGGAGTGTCCGGTGCCGGTAAGCCCGGCCTGCAATGCCAATTGTGTAGGCTGTGTATCCTTTCAGCCGCTGGATGAAACCATTACAAGTCCGCAGGACAGGCTTACTTTTAAACCCACCGCCGAAGAAATTGTGGAGTTTACCGTGCCGCATTTAGAAACGGCACCATTCCCCATCATCAGCTTTGGGCAGGGCTGCGAAGGCGAACCATTGCTGATGTGGGAAACCATCCGGGAATCGATTATCGAAATACGAAAGCATACGCAAAAAGGCAGTATCAATATCAACACCAACGGCAGTATGCCTCAGGCGGTGGAAGCTTTGTGCAAGGCGGGTCTTAACAGCATACGGGTAAGTACCAATAGTGCCCGTAAAGAAATTTACACGCCGTACTATCGTCCTAATAATTACCAGTTTGAGGACATTGTCGAAAGCCTGAAAGTAATGAACCGCCACGGCGGCTGGACAAGCCTCAACTACTTTGTATTTGCCGGCATGACGGACAGTGTAGCCGAGTACGAAGCCCTGCGGACACTCATTGCCGATACCGGATTAAAAATGATCCAATGGCGAAATTTCAACATCGACCCCGACTGGTATATGGGCCGCATAGGCGTACACGACACCGGCGAATGCATGGGCATCAAACAAATGATGGAACTGATTCAGGAAGAATTTCCGGATTTAAAGTTTGGCTATTTTAACCCGAGTATTGAAAGGATCAAGGGGGATTTTGCGGTGGATTTTGCACATTGATGGAGGGATATTTAAGCTGTTGCCGCCGACAACAGCGGCAATTAAAAGAACAATTCTGAAAACATGAATAGTTTGAAAATTTGTATTTGGTGTCAAAAAACTGAAAGCGAAGCAAGTTTCAAAAATGAAGCTCATACAATCCCAAAATCTTTGGGGGGTAAAAATATTTGTAAGAATGTTTG
>JAYUTQ010000126.1:0-4193 GCA_043755055.1 Chitinophagaceae bacterium
CCACGGGTTTTATGGAACATCCCGGTTATTCGGGACCCGTGGCTATTATTATTGAACCACTTCGTGGTTTGGACTAAATTGTAAATACAATTGGTATTATTTAAGCATCGGCACTTCTATGGCCAATAACATGGAAGCTGTTATTGAACTTACAACAATATCATCGGTTTCAGATATTCCAATTGCATCTTTTTTGTTTAGATTTTGGTCACCAATTTTTACGCTGCCATCTATTACAAAAAAGTACACACCGTTATTGGCAAACTTCTTTTTGTAGGCGATAGTGGTACCTGCATCCAAATCGGTTAAGGCAAAAATGGCATCCTGATTAATCCATAAGCCGCCATCTGCTTCAGCGGGGCTTACTACAATTTGCCACTTATTTATACGGTCGGTAGTATTATAGCTTTTCTGGTCGTAGCGGGGTTTTATATTCTCCAGTTTAGAAAAAACCCATAATTGCAGCAGGTTCAGCGCCTCTGTTTGTGATGCATTGAATTCACTATGTCTCACACCTGTGCCGGCACTCATTATTTGCACATCGCCAGCATTAATAATTCCGTTACCACCTGTGCTGTCTTTGTGTGCTATGGCGCCACTTAAGGGTATGGTTACAATTTCCATATTATCATGCGGGTGGGTTGGGAAACCGGCACCTGCCGCTATGATATCATCGTTTAAAACCCGTAATGCACCAAAATGTACTTTTTCCGGATGGTACCATTGCCCAAAACTAAACGAATGACGGGCATTTAACCAACCATGATCTGCATGTCCACGTTCGTTGGCAGGATAAAATATCGCTTTCATAATTGTTGTTTTTAAAATTCAATGTTTAAACATCAAATTAAATGCCAAAATAAGGAACAAGGTTAAGGATTCAGGAAACAAGGCAAATACAATACAGCTTGACACTTGAATTACTCCCTAAACCTTGCTTCTTGTTCCCTGAATCTTTTTCCTTGAATCTTGTTCCTTGTTCCTAGAAACTTGAACCTTGAACCTTAATTTAAACTTGGATTTTGATTCATGCCGGCAATGGTAAATAAATCGGCAACATCGGCAGGGCGGTCGTTATTCCATTCCACAATAAAATTGTTTCGGCCTTCGCCTGTAATAATCATCATGTATTGCTGCTGACAAAGTTCCAGCAGGCTGAGGAACAGGAAGATAGCATGGGTGCGGTCTTCGCTTACTTCAAATATTTTATCGAAACTGAGCGTTTTTTCACGGCGGGCTGTATACAGCACATAGTCTCTGATGCCTTCCATGGTGTGGTTATATTTAAACACCACATGTTGCGGTTTGTTATTGCGTTCATGCACCCGTTTTATTACCTTTTCAAAAGCTTTCATCAGCTTAAACATGGTAATCGTTTGTATTTCGGTGCCTTCGCCTGCTTCTTCGCCAATGGCAGATATATCGCTTTGTAAATTTCCCCGTTTAAACATCAGCATCCTGATTGCTTCCATCTCTGCCAGTTTAGCAGCAGCTTCTTTAAAGCGTTTGTATTCCAGTATTTTATCTACCAGTTCTTGCCTTGGGTCTATTTCATTTCCACTTGCATCTACTTCTTTACGTGGCAAAAGCATTTTAGCTTTTATCCGCATCAGCGTACTAATAAACAGGATAAATTCACTACTCAATTCTATGTTCAGGCTTTCCTGTGTGTGGATATATACCAAAAAATCGTTGGTGATATTGGTAATAGGAATATTGTAAATATCCAGTTCGTCTCTTTCTATAAAAAATAACAGCAGATCAAAAGGCCCTTCAAACTGTGGTAATTTTATTTGATATGCTGTTGTATTCACTTTTCTAAATTGATGCTTTTTATAAATCCTTCTTTTTGGTCATTGGTCATTAATTCAATGAGTCATTACATTTTTTTAAACCATCCAAAATGATTCATTGACTTAATGACCAAATGACCAGTAACACTGGCAAGATAGCCTAAAAACAAAGCCCCCCCGATACCGGAGGGACTTGCAAAAATTTATGTGGAAAAGTTGTAGTTATCAAAGTTTGGTAGCAATACCTATACCAAGTAAAGAGCGGTATTGTGTGCGGGCCGCATTCTTATTTGGTCCAAATTGTTTAATATCATCGTCGTAAATAACGTCGATGTTATAAGTTACGTTTAGCCAGCTGTTTACTTTCATAACAATGGCATTGGTCCAAAATACATCAATATTTAAAGGGCTTGATTGCAGGTAATTTGAATACAGATCCAGGCGGCTCTTATAACTTACATTTTTAAAAATTTCCTTTTGGTAACCAGCTGTTACAAATGCTCCTAATTGAAAATCTACTTCACGGGTAGGGTCTACACCATACGCTGAAGATAGAGCCGATTCCATAGAACCGTCTGGCTTAATACCTCCCTGAAATTGGTAGCTGTATGGCTTATTGGTAAACAATACCCAACGTGCAGCAACCGGAGAAGCGAATACGCTAAAATGTGCGTTTGGCTTCCATTCAAAACCAGGTGCTAATGTTACATATGCAGGTGCAAACCAACCTGAAATACGACGCTTAGGGTTAACGCCATAATCGAAACCATCAGCAAATTGTGAACGGAAATTTAGCAACGCAGCAAAATTCAAATTCTTCTTTATCTGACGGGAATATTTAGAACGTACATCAATCAGGTCGTTGTTTTTTCTTACGCCCTGTGAGGTGGTATTTAATAAACCATAATTCAGATCCGCATTGTTTTCCCAGGCATTTTTTCCCCATTTTTTATTTGCAAAAAGATTTACATATGCATTGAGACTTAATGAAAATTTTTCTGCACCAGCAGCCCAGTTTGCACTGCTACCTTGTGCTATATTAAGAGCTAACAACCCACCTTTTGTCCAGGTACCTTTTGATTTACCGTCTTTGTTTTCTTTGCTGCTCAAAGCCAGATCGGCCATTGATTTATCAGGCTGGGCAATAGCCCCGATGCTGAATGCACCTATTCCAAGTGCCAACAGTACTTTTCTCATATCAGTGTTTGGTATTTGGTTAAAAAATCCCGAACCTAAAAGGGTTCGGGACAAATATAAAGCTTAAATGTTTTTCGGCCTATTTTTTCAGGGCATCCCTTATCTCTGTAAGTAATATGTCGGTACTCGATGGGCCTGCGGGTGCTGCAGCTTCTTCTTTCTTCTTTAAACTATTAATGGCTTTAATAATTAAGAAAAGTACAAAGGCTACAATTACAAAATCAATTACACTTGTTAAGAAAGCACCCCATTGAATCGCCACAGGGGGTATTTCTTCTGTAATTACTTTTCCTGCGCCGTCTGTAACGGCCGCTACCCCATCTTTAATTACCAGCATGTTTTCATTCAGGCTTTTGCCGGTAAGCAGACCTACTAATGGGGCCACCATTCCCTCTGTAAAAGAGGTAATTACTTTACCAAAGGCGCCGCCCATTACAAAAGCTACTGCAATTTCTACCAGGCTGCCTTTCATGGCAAATTCTTTAAATTCTTTGAGCATTCCCATAATTTTGTTTTTTGTTTTTTGGTTAATAAAAAGCCAAGATATAAATTGGTAGCAAAAGGTTGCAAACAATTACATTTTATTTTTAATTAATTTTTTTACAGCACTTTTGCTATAATGCCTTATAAACTAATCAACTGGACCATTTTTTTATTACTTTGTTTTATATGGGGTAGCTCATTTGTATTAATGAAAATTGGATTGTACGATGAGGAAGGCCTGCCGCTACTCAATGCTTATCAGGTAGCTGCTATCCGTATTTTATCGGCCGGTGTTATTCTGCTACCTTTTTTAATAGCACAATGGAAAAAAATTCCATTTAAGCTTTCAGGTTATATTATTTTATCGGGCATTTTAGGTAGTTTTTTACCGGCATTTTTATTTTGCGTAGCAGAAACAAAAATAGACAGCACCCTTGCCGGTACTATGAATGCACTTACTCCCATTTTTGTAATTCTTGCCGGCTTAATTATGTATGGCAATAAGGTGGCGTCGAACAAAATTTGGGGTATCCTACTTGGTTTTACAGGCTCCGTTCTGTTATTCATCACACAGGATCATAAAGATTTAGGCAAACTGGCTTATACAGGACTGGCATTACTAGCTACAATACTATATGGTGTAAATGTAAATATGGTACAGCAAAAGCTAAAAGGGGTTTCCTCCACCATTATTGTAGCTTATGCATTTTCGGCACTTAT
>JAYUTQ010000127.1:0-1907 GCA_043755055.1 Chitinophagaceae bacterium
CCAGCATACCTTGTGTAGTACTGCTTACATCCAATTTGGCACTTGCATCGGGTGTAGGTGTACCTACGCCAAGGTTTGATTGTGCTTTAACCATTGTAATGCCACTTATCAATACGGCCATTAGTATAATTCTTCTTTTCATCTTTTGAGTTTTAGCAAGTAAAGTTGTAACCCCGCTCATGGCTTACCAAACATTTTAGGCTGTTTGAGGCTGGGAGCCCATTTTTTGAGGTTGGAATGTATATTGTAAAACGGCTGGATTTAAATGACAATAGTTTTTGAGCTTGAAACGCTATTATTTGAGGTTGAATAAAACATGGCGCAGCAACAGCATACTATATTTGCTTCAAAATTTTTATGTTTTGCGTGTAGGCATTTTCATACTCTTTTACCAACTTATAATTTATGTAGCCTGTACTTCCTCCGTTAAAAAAAGCGATGCCGAACAGTACACACAAGACTCACTAAAAGTGTTTAAGTACATAGTAGATGGCAACACCATTTACGCCAGCAGAACCGGCTTACAGGCTTTTGCCAGCAGCCTTGCTTTATACGATAGTGCTTGGCAGATAGCCCAACAAACCGGTGATACTTTACTGATAGCATCTTCCTTATTTGCCAAAGGCCGGGCTTATGATGCATGGAATAAAGAGCCACTTAAAACCATTGCATATTTCGACACGGCCAGCAGACTATACCATGCTCTGCCGGGGAGATTTATCCGCTACCTGTATGTAAAGCAGCTACTAGCCCACGCCTACGAAAAAAATAACGACAGCAGCAATGCAGTAAGAATACTAACAGAACTTTACACTGATATAAAGCCGTTGCCAGACAGTATAAAAGCGACACTAGAAAATCTGACTTTGTTAGCAACAATTAGCAGTACGGTAAAAAACTACGTACTGGCAAAAAAGATATTGGATAGCCTGGCAAAAAGAACATGGATTAAAAATATGCCGGAGACCCATATGTATATGGATCTATACTACCTGACCCGATGTGAAATAGATATTTATGGAGATAAAAAATTGCAGTCTCCCTACCTCGATTCGATGGAATGGGTGTTCGATAATAATAAAAACCTGTCTGATAGTGCTTTTTACGCCGAAAAGCTGCACAAACTCTTTACAACGGTTAACAATAAAGAAAAAGCGGCCCTATACCGGCTGCTTTTTTTGGAAGCCAGTAATAAAATAGACGATCCGCAAGGCGTAATGACTTTTCAAAAACAAATAGATCAGCTACAAGCGGATGCACTGGGAAAGCAGATAAAAACAGAGGCTGAAATGCATCGGACAAGCAAAATATTTCTTGGTGTTTTAGGCGTATTGCTCATTGTTATTACATCGTTATTGGTGTTTCTTAAAAAACGAAAAGATGAGATTGATAAAAAGGGTAAAGAATTGATTACCGTTAATGAAGCGTTGGGCGAAAAAAATTTACAAAACGAATTGCTGCATAAAGAATTACACCATCGGGTAAAAAACAACTTGCAAATGATACTAAGCTTGGTGTACATGCAGGAACGTAATACCAGTACAAATGAAGCGAAAGATAACCTGCAGGATATACGCCTACGGATAGAAAGCATTGCTAACCTGCACCGGCAGCTAATGGAGAACGAAGCCGTAACCGATCTTAAAAAATATGTAACCCAAATGGTACAATCTGTTACCAGCCTTGTAGGCCAGGGCGGCAATGTTATTACCCATCTGGAAATTGAAAGCATTCCTTTGCAAACAGCAATAAGTTTTCCTCTTGGCCTTATTTTAAACGAATGGATTACCAACTCGGTAAAGTATGCTTACCCAAATAATTCGATGTTAGAGCTTTTTTTCTCTATTAAAAAAAATGATACGCATATTACCATCAGCTATCACGATTCCGGTAAACCGATAGTAGCA
>JAYUTQ010000128.1:0-4189 GCA_043755055.1 Chitinophagaceae bacterium
AAATGCTTTAAGTTAATTTTAATTTTCAAGAAAGATTATTTGTAAGAAAAAATTTAGTCGATGTATTTCAAAAATATTGCTTTCGCAATTGCAAAGTAAGGCCTCACCCCAACCCCTCTCAGCCTCATCCGGCCTTTTGGCCACCTTCTCCAATTGGAGAAGGAAAGCGGTTGCCATTGCGTTTGAGAGGGGCAAAGCCCCATCTAAAATCATTTGCTTTAAACTACAATGGCTTTTGCAAATTATTATTTTACAAAAGCCATTGCTATTACCTGTTAAAAGAACTTTTATTTTTTTGACTTTGCTGCAGGCGTAACTGTTTTTACATCCACAAGGCTATTCAGGTACACTTCAATATTGCTATACCCGCTTTTGGTAATGGCTGGCGAATCATTTGCATCATTAGGATTTAGTCCATGGCTTCTTTCCCATGCATCCGGGATGCCGTCATTATCGCCGTCTTTGTAAGGCGTGCCTTTATATTCGGGGTAGCCACCCACCTGATTGATATCGGTTATGATGCCGATTTTGTAAGAATCTATTGGAAGGCGTCGGTGTTTAAATTGTGTAGCGGGTGGTACAACGCCTTCGGGTACAACAATCTTTCCGGTAGTAACCTGTTGTACAATGCGTTTATCAATTGCATCTCTCACAGGCAGTGTGGCACCTGCATTTGCCAATACAAAAGTTTTTGCCTGTACAGTTGGAACAATGGTGATCTCAGGCATAGGTAGTGGCTTGTTCCACTTCATTTTGTCTTTATACTTTCCTGCATCTGGCAATTCCTCTACTTGTACCCCACCATCCCAGTTGTCTTTTGTTACTCTTGCATTTCCTTCCACAATATTGCCATGTACATAAGCCCTGCCGTAAACCGGATAACCTAAATTGCTACGGCCACTCTCTGGTTTTAAAATCCTATGGGCAACGGGTCTTTTTTGGTCGGGTGTAGCCGGGCCTGGCTTGTAATAGTTATTAATAATGTTATACATAGCTGTGTAATCGCCTCCATCTGTGCTGCGGTGTACCCAGTTGAACACTACGTTATTAGCAAAATTGAAAATGCCATTCCATCCGATGGATGGATTACGACCTGCATTATTAGCCCAAAGGCTACGTATAAAAGCACAATTTTCGCCACCTAGTGTGCTGCCAAAAGCATGGTTCCAGGTATCCAGTGATTCTGAGAAAATGGAATTCTGAATCGTGATATTAACTGTTCCCAATTTCTCTTCACCTTTCTTTACCACATTGGGTGTGCTATCATTATACATATGGCGGTACATACTCATGTTTTCATCCAGACCCCAGCTTGCAGAAACATGGTCGACCATTATGTTACCAACCGGGTTACCACCAATGGCATCATCCCTGCGGCCTACCCAGGTTTCGCCACGGCGAAAACGCATATAGCGAATAATTACATCATGTGTATTAATCCAGAAAGATTCACCTGCCAGGCAAACACCATCACCCGGGGCTGATTGCCCTTCGATGGTAATGTATGGAGCCCTTACAATTATTGGTGTACTTATACGGATAATACCTGCCACATTGAATACTACAATTCTTGCACCGCCCTGCTCACAAGCCCAGCGAAGGCTCCCTTCTCCGGAATCATTTAAGTTAGTTACTACAAAAACTCTACCTCCACGGCCACCATTACTGTATTTACCACCACCTTCAGCACCGGGGAAGGCCGGTATAGATGCCTGTGGCAGATCTACAGGCCTTGCAGCCCAGGGCACATATGGGCGTTGAAATGTAGCTGCCTCCCTTTCGATAATTGGCTTCGCTATCGCCCATGCCGCATCGGAATGTAACCTTGCAGCCTCCATTAAAGAATCAGACCGTTGCTGCACATCTTTTGGTATGTCGGGATATTGTGCAAGAACCGGCTGCAAAAGGGAGCACATTACAAATGCCGCTACCTGTATTGCTATGGTTTTTCTAATCATTTTTAGTATTACTGTTTAATAAATATTTATACCCCACCATAAAATTAAAAGCCGGTACAACTTTTAATTTGCTAAAATTTTAAAGTGCATTGCCGATACAAATTCATAAGCCATTATCAACGCTGCACTTTTACATCTACTTCCATTTGTGTAGTTGCGTTGGGTGAGTCTCCGGTAATATACCTGATTAGCATGGCCCCTAATTTTCCGTAAGCGGTTCTAAATCCAATAATATTATTGCCGGAAGCGGTACTAACTAAAGTGATTTTTGAAGCTGTACCCGAAGTCATGTTTCCACCTATAAGTGTTTGTATTGCCCCGCCAGAGGTTAATCCGGTTACAAAGTTGATGGACGATGGCATTTTTTTCAACAGGGTAGCATTTTTTGTCCATGTAGCAATATCGTACATAGCCAATTGCGGTTGGGCCGCACTGAGTGCGTAGATGCTATGCTTTAAATCGTCGCCTGCTGCAGCGGTACCTCTACCGGTTGTATCCCAATAATATCCAAAATCTATTTTGGCTGAATTGGCACTACCATCAGAAAAGCTGTACAGTTTACCGTCACTTGTGCTGTAATAGCATTTGTTTGTTTTAGCGGTGGAATCGGGCACCTGCAGAATACGGTAGCTCCAGAAATCGAAGTCGGGTCTTATCGTAACCGAGATTTCTTTACCACCATCACCCATAAATACAGCTTTGGCATCTCTTGCCAGTATGCGGTAAGTGTATATGCCGGGAATACTGTCTGTACTATAACCTTTTACAAACGAAAACGAACGCTTATTAGCAGCAGCACCAAGGCGGAAAGTATCTACCCGGGTTCCATTTTTTTGTATCTCCACAAAAGACATGTCTTTATCCGGGGAAGTGATGGTAAAATCAAAATAGATGCTGTCTTTAGGATTTAAGGTTACATCGCCGGTTACAAATTTTGCATTGGTGCTTTTGTATTCTACTGTAACCTTAAACGAATCGATTGCTTCCACCTTTTTTTCGCAGGCCGCAAAAGTGATACTTGCTGCAACCATACCAACTATATATTTTTTCATACTAAGCTTGTTTTGATAATTATTGTAATGGGTCAAAAGTTCCGTTGATCCAGCCTTGTGTTTGTTCTATTACAAAACTTTGCTGGCTAAAAAAGTTGGGCAAAGGATAGAAATAATATCTGGAAGGAATACTGATAACGTTGCTACCCTCAATAGATGTAACTGTGCCCGGAACGGTAAATACAGCATTATAGGTTGAGGCATTATTGATGTTAATAGTATCTCTTGGCCTTTGGCCCAAAGCATTGGGCACATCAATATAAATTCTTCCAGCAACCGGGCCACCACCGGGTAATGCACCCGATACATAAGGCAGTTTTACAGCCATTCTATACGACTGCCTTGCAGAAATAAGATTAAGGTTTCTTGTTCTTCTTAAGTCAAAAGTTCTTTTACCTTCAAGTGCAAATTCAATTTGCCTTTCGTTTAGAATCAGGTTACGCATGGAGGCCGCATCTGTGGCAACTGCTAATCCAAAATCAAATGATCCAGCCTGTATTCCTGCCCTTTGACGTATAAGGCGAACATTATCTTTGGCTTCTGCCAAACGGCCGGTTTCGTTGGCACATTCTGCAAGGTTTAATATTACTTCAGCAAAACGCATTTCTATCCAGTCCATACCACTACCACCGCCGGTGTTAGAGTTGTATGCGGCCTGTGTTGGCGTTAAGGAAGTGTTGCAAAATTTTCTGCAATAAAAACCGGTAACAATGGAGCCACTTGCTTCATCTATTACTCCATTATACTGCCATTGCCTGCGTGTAGCTTTTCCACTTAAAGGCCATACTACTCCGTTGTAGGCAATTGTTGCGTCAAATCGTGGGTCTCTGTTTTGCCAAAACTGACCTATATTAAAGCCAGAAGAAGGATGAGTAGTGGGTAGCCCGTTACTCATTGTGTAAGCCTGTACCAGGTTCCAGGTGGGTTGAAATGAACCACTTGCACCAGGAGCCTCAGAAATAGGCCGTACAATTGCTTCAATGTTGGTACCAAAATCTCTTGAAGTATTATATTTTCTTACCATCATTACTTCGACGTGGTCTTCGGTAGTAAATAAATTGGCGTAGTTGGGTAACAGGCCATAACCGTCTGCCACACATTGGGTGTATGCTGCTTTGTTAGCCTGATAAGCAGCCTCCCAGCGGGTGGCAATATTTGTTGGGTTAAACTGCGGGCTTG
>JAYUTQ010000129.1:0-9689 GCA_043755055.1 Chitinophagaceae bacterium
ATTTTAACACCAACCTTAGCTACAAACAGGAGTACCAGGAATTTGCCGAACAACTGAATGAGTTTGTAAGCAATGCCAAAATAGAAGAGTTTGAAAAACGCATCAACGAACGCTTTGCCACTATTATTCACTCCCTTGGAAAAGAGACTGGAATACTGATGAGCAAGGGCGGCGAAATACAAAGCGTTATCAACAACATCAATAAAGATTTTGACAACAAAAACTTTGTTGGCGCTATTAAAAAAATAGAATTGAGGTTGGATGAAAGTGCCAATAAAGTGGTGCAATTATTACTCAGCATTAAGAAGTTTAACGACGAGCACAGCTTCGATATTGGTGGCATGAATTTGTTCTCTACAGTTGATCAAACTTCAAAAAATAAAAAGGCGGTTGACCTGCTGAAACAACTGGGCAAAGCCATTGGCGAAAGCAAAAAAGACAGTATTGCATTAAGCGATTCTTTTGAACTGAAGTTCAGGGTGGAAGAAAACCAGAACGATACCGGCTGGGTAGAAAAGCTGAGTAACGTAGGAAGTGAAGGAACCGATGTGCTGGTAAAAGCAATGATCAATATTATGCTGCTGAACGTGTTTAAAGAAGGCGCCAGTAAGCGTTTTAAAGATTTCAGGCTGCATTGTATGATGGATGAAATAGGCAAGCTGCATCCCAATAATGTAAAAGGTATTTTGCAATTTGCCAACGATAGAAACATACTGCTCATTAATGGTTCGCCTACCGAAACCAATGCGCTGGATTACCGCCATATTTACAAATTAGAAAAAGACGCCAACCGTTTTACCAAAATAAAACGCATCATCACCAACTACGCACAGGCATGACGCTACCCATCTCCATAGCCGAAAAATTGCAGCAATTGTTGCAGCCCGGAACAAGCTTTCCGGCATCGGCCATGAAGCATGTGGTGGTGGAGAAAATGATTAACGATGGTGTGCTGCAAAAACAAATAATCGGCAAAAGCAAGGCGGTCATTTTTGTTGTTAATTCGGCTGCCCTAAGGTTGTATTTGCAAAACCATTTCGGCGTAGCCGACTTAGAAAAATACATAGCTACATATAAGGATGCAGAAACTACAAGAAGCGAAGCCATTATAGTTTCAGGCAACTCCAAACTCAAAGCCATCCGCAGCTTTAAAGGGTTTGTGGTAAATAGTTTTGTGCCGATTGAAGCCACTCTCAACGGCCAGTCATTTACAATTAACCCACTACAAGGCAGCTTTACTTTTATCAGTGATTGGGTAACATTTTTACCTGCAGCAGAGGTAACAATCGTTGGTATGGAGAACCCGGAAAACTTCCGGCAGGTACACCGGCAGCAATATTTATTTGAAGGGATTAAGCCGCTTTTTATCAGCCGCTATCCGCAAAATAATGATGCTATAAAATGGCTCCAAAGTATTCCTAATAACTACCTCCATTTCGGAGACCTCGATTTTTCGGGCATTAATATTTACTTGAATGAGTACAAAAAATGGCTCGGTGAAAGAGCCACATTCTTTGTTCCATCGAACACGGCGTCGTTATTGCATCTGCATGGTAACAGGGAATTATATAACCGGCAATTAAGCTTAGCGCCGAAGAATAATGTAATTGACGAAGAGCACATTAAAGTGCTGATAAACCTATTGTACAAAGAAAAAATGGTGCTGGAGCAGGAGGTATTTATTAACGATCAACATCATGATCATTGACCCTTTAAAAGCTGTTATTATCCGCAGTCTTTACAAACACCACTCACCACCATTTCTGCATGGTGTGGCTTAAAACCCTTTGGCAGCTTCACTTCCGGAATGGTTACATCATCAAGGCAGGTAGTGTTGCTACAGGTGGTACATATAAAATGCACATGGTTATCGTGGTGGTGGCCGGCTTCGCAATGGTCCTTGCAAAGGGCATAACTAATAGAGTTATCGTTGGTTGGTATGGTATGTATCAGGCCCTTATCTACAAAAACCTGCAGGGTGCGGTATATGGTTACCCGGTCCATTTCGTCGCCAATAGATTTTTCTATAGCCCCATGATTAAGGGCTCCTGTATGGTTAACAAAAAGACCGAGAATTTTTTTCCGGCTGTCGGTTATACTCAGGTCGTTACGCTTTAAAATATCGTTGATGGCTTCCATGGTTTATATTTTTTTTCTGCCACAAAGGACAAAGGCTCTAAGGAACACAAAATTCTTTGTGGACCTTTTTGACTTGCTGTCTTCATGGCCATTTATTGCCACATCTTGCTCCGGCCAATTAGGCGGAGAACAAAGCCAGAAAGAAACACAAAAACTTCTTTGTGAAACTTACTGTATCAGTGTCTTCGTGGCAGGCTCTACTGTGGGTTATTACTAAAAATTCCATTTACAAATACGGTACTTGCTTTTTCTTTCAGCAGGTCGGCTATGTCTTCTTTAAGCTTATTAATTTCGGTTTGTTTTAGTCCATCGTATATGCCTCTTACTTTTCCGCTGCGGTCTACCAAAGCTAAAAATTGTGAGTGTAAAAACTGGTCTTCTATTTTGCCCACATTGTTTTTGGGGTCGTCTATATGGTAACTTTCACGGGCCATTTTGTACAGGTCTAATTTGTTGCCCGTTACAAATTGCCATTGTTTTCCATCACCACCAATACTGTCTTTATAATGCTGCAATACGGGTATGCTATCGTTTTCGGGCTCGCAGGTATGGCTTAAAAAAAGCACATCCGGGTTGCCCTTATAAGCTTCATAAGCCTGTTTAAAATGGCCGTTCATTACCGGGCAAATGCCCTTGCAGGTTGCAAAAAAATAATTGGCCACATATACCTTACCCGTAGTAAGCCGTTCGGTTACAGTATCGCCGTTTTGGTTGGTAAAACTAAATGGCTGCACATAGCTGATGGTGGGCAGTTTACTTTTCCAGTTATCAGTTCCTTTAAACAAAAACCACCAAAACGCTGTGAAGAGTAAGGCAAAAAAACCAATGTAAAATATAATTTTCGTTCTCTTTTTCATGTTGTTTTCAAAGGTATTCGGTTGATGGCAGCTACGTGCGGATAAATTATATTAACAACAAATCTTTTGCAACAAAGTTGCATTCCATTAAATTTGTAAGATGTTTGGAAAGATAAATTGGGATGCGTTGGGCGTAACTGCCTCATTAGCCTGTGCTATACATTGTGCTGTGCTGCCCCTTATTTTTACCAGCTTACCTTTTTTAGGTATCGATATTATCAGTAGTAAAATTTTTGAATTTGGTATGATTGGCCTTGCATTTGCCATTGGCGTCATTGCCCTTTCGCATGGCTATCGTAAGCACCACCACCGGCTGTATCCCATTGCTATTTTTGCTACAGGCTTTGCTTTTTTATTGGTTAAAGAAGCCTTACACAGCATAGAAATTCCATTGTTAATTGTTGCTGTTGTGCTAATCCTTACGGCTCATTACCTCAACTACCGCCTTTGCCGTGGGCATAACCATGCGCATAAAGAAGATTGCGACCATTAAAACCTCGGGCATCTTAAAGCATTCTTTGTACTGTTATCCCTATCAAAAAAAGAAGTTTGAGTAATGGATATCTCAAAACCACCACGACCCTGACTTGCCGTTTTTAGTAAACTGGTATTGATATCGTAACTAAAAGCTACAGCCATTGTATTCACATCCAGCTTTATAACGGGTATGATGGCGTCTTTCCAGCGGAGAAAACCGCCGAGGCCAAGCTTATATCTTGCCGTTTCCAGGCGGTCGTCTAATGCCATGCTGTACATGGCACCGCCAATTATTTCTTCAAAGCTGCCTTGTTTGTTGTAGTCGGCATGTATGGTAAAACTGCTTCGGTCGTCCATGGCAAAACGCAGGCCTAAAGAGTACACCCATTTGGCATTTAGTTCCGTGCCCGGGTTTCGGTAAAAAGAATTTTTAGGCCTGTTAAAATGATGATAGGCTATGCCCAGAAACAGGTTGTTGTTTTCATTTTCTTCGGTGCCAAAACCGGTATTGAAACTCATACCTACGCTGCCATCCCAATAACCAAGGTTATAATTAATCAGCATTTCGCCGGTGGCAATGGCCGGATTAAAACCGCCACCGTTAAACTGATTGTCGGTGGTTACTTTGGCAGGGTCTATACTCCGCTGCACATAACCGCCCATAAACCCAAGTGAGAGGTATTGGTTTTTGTTGCCACTAAGCGATTTGTGATAATTAATGGCTGGTAATATCTGTGTGGTTTTAAAACTGCTGGTACCCGCTTTATCGTACACCACCTGTCCGCCAATGGTTAAAAAATCGCTGGCAGTACCTACCGGCATTTTATAGTCCATATTGAACGAGCCTGTTTTATAAGGCACGGCTACAGAAGCCCATTGATGCCTATACACTGCCTGAAACCGCATATCCCCGGCAAAGATGCCTGCCAATGCAGGATTGCGAAGCATCGGCGCTTCGAAGAATTGGGAAAAGTGAACATCTTGTGCTGCTCCTTGCTGGTAAGCAAAGATTGTGAAACAGGCAAGTGTAATATTGCGGAGCGCAGGGGATGTTCTCTTGCTTAAGAGTAGCCGGGCTGCGAAAGGGATTGTAGCGGAAATCTTTTTTTGGCCCGAACCTTTATCTCCTAAGGAGGTAACCAACATGGCCAAAAAAAATTGTAGCGAAAAGCCCGACCCCGCCCGGTTTTTTGGCGGGGTTTCGCCCAATTCCGTTTTTGTTTTTTGCAATATTTTTATACAAGTATGCACTGCTAATAAATAAGATTTATAGTACCGTTGAGGGTGATGAGGGTATTGTTATCGCAATACACTTCGGCTATATAAGTGTACACATCTGTAGCGGCCCTTGTGCCTTTATACTGGCCATTCCAGCCCTGCGATATATCGTTGGGTGCCATGTTTGTTTTGCCAAAAACCATTTCGCCCCAGCGGCTAAATATCCGTAGCGATTTAATGCTATACAGGCCCGAACCCCGAGGGTAAAAAACATCGTTCATACCGTCGCCGTTTGGCGAAAATGTATTGGGAATAAACACGTTGGCGCTATTACACAATACTGTAACGGTAACACTATCATTGGCAGCACAGAGGCCTCCATTGGTAGCGGTAATAATGTAAGTGGTTGTAGCTCTTGGCGTTGCCAAAGGCGTTAAGCAATTGGTACAGGAAAGTTGGGATGCTGGTGTCCAGTTGTACATAATTGCATCTGCGGAAGCTGTGGCATTTAACTGGGTGCCCATGCCGCCGCTAATGGTAACATCCGGCCCGGCTTTTACGGTAGGGTAAGGAAATACGGCTAAGGGAATGGTACGGGTAAATGTTTGGCAACCCAATGTATCGGTAGCTACAAGCTGGTAATTGGTACTTACCACCGGTGCAGCAATTGGATTGGCGATGGTATTACTGCTAAGGCCTGTAGCCGGTGTCCATAGGTATAATTGTGCCCCTGTGGCTGTAAACTGCACCGATTGCCCTGTACACAAACTATCCGAAAGTGGCGAAACGGCTACCGTGTAAGCAGGTAAATATTGTACACGAACTGAATCAATGGCTTGGCATCCAAATTGTGAAGTGCCTTGTACATAATACCACTCAGAACGGCTGGCAAGTGTAGCAACCGGATTTTGACAATTGGTACAGCTTAGCTGACTATTTGTAGGTGGCAGCCATCTGTAAGCAGTGGCCCCTGAAGCCCTTAGCGTTACCGCCACATTTACACAAACAGTAGTATCGTTACCGGCACTTATTGCTGGTATTGGATTTACCATTATAATCTTGGATGTATCGGCAACACAGCCGTTGGAGGAGGTGGTCCTGAGCGTTACTGTAAAATTTCCAGGGTTGGCATATAATTGCGGCGGTGGGTTTTGCAGGGTTGATGTTTGGCCATTGCCAAAATTCCAGTTCCATGTAATGGTGGCAGAATCCTGCTGTAGTAAGCGTGGGGTAAATGTGGTGGTAAAAGGTTGGCAGCCAACAGAATCACCGGTTATAAGCACTCTTGGTCTTGGATAAACAAATATGCTGTTTGTTTTAGTCATGGTATCGCTGCAGGCTCCTGAAGTTACAATTTGTTGTACGGTGTACCTGCCGGGTGTAGTGTAGGTATGGCTTGGGTTTTGTTGGGTTGAAACATTTCCATCACCAAATATCCACCGATACGTCATAGGGCCGGTGGCTACCGCAGAGTCGCTAAAATTAACCGTACCAGATCCGCAAAAAACAGAGTCGTTAATACTAAAGTTTGCCTTTGTTCCAAACACATTTATTACTGCACCATTGCCTACCTGCACGATGCAGCCTGAACCCAGCTCTGTAAAAAATACCCTCGGCTGGTATGGCCCGAACGAGGTGTATTTTTTCACCACAAAAGAATCAACCGTGTTCTGTGTGGTACCATCATTAAAATCCCATTTGTAGGTTCCTTTAGATGGGGTAGATAACCTGAAAGTAACTGCCAATGGCTGGCAACCGCTTACCGGCTGATACGTTAACTGACTGGTGTATGGAAAAACCTGAACCAACCTTACAGCCGAATCCATACAACCGCCGGGGCTGGTAACTTTTAATTTTACATTATAATTACCCAGCGGAAAAGCCACATAAGGATTTTGCTGAAACGATGTGCTGCCATTATTAAAATCCCAAACCAACCGGCTGTAATTGTAGCTGCTATTGGTAAACCGCACTTTCAATGGCGGACAAATAGAAATGGAATCGGACATGCTAAAGGCTGCTACCGGTTTTTTGATAGTGATATAATTGGCTTTAATAACAGAATCTGTACAACCATTTCCGTCGGTAACATACAGCTTAACGGTATACCTGCCACTATCGGGATAGGTAGCAAATACAGTATCACCCACCAATGTGCCGATGCCGGTATTCCAGGTATAATTGAGGTTAATGCCCTGGCCTTTTGCTATTAGCCTTACGGGTGCCAATGGGCAGGAAATAGTATCTGCAGTGCTAAAGCTTACTACTGGTTTACTGTTGTTAACAGCATCTGTAAGTACCACAGAATCCTTACAACCAATATTATCTGTAACAATTAGTTTTACGCTATAAATACCGTTAGCTGTATAAGTATGGGTAAATGGCGGAGCGGTAAATGTTTGTATAGCACCATCGCCAAAGTCCCATCCCCAGGTTGTAATCGGATGCGTTCCATCGGTTGTGGAAGTATCTGTAAAAGTGACTGCTTTACCAGTACAGCCTACAGGATTTGCAACGCTGAAGCCAGCTTTTGGGCCACTAACTACAATAAAATTTTGCTTCATCACTGTATCTACACAATTAAAAACATTGGATACAATTAACCGTACGGTATAGGTTCCGCTGTTAGCATAAACATGCTGGATAACACTATCAGTTACTGTAGCAGTGGTTCCGTCGCCAAAATCCCACTGGTAATTATTTACATAAGTGGGGGTTTCGTAATGAGCTGTAAATACGAGTGGACTATTTCTGCAGGTAGCTGTGGCATTTGCCCTGAAATTGGTAGTAGTAGTTCCGGCAATGATGTTTTTTAAAACGGTATCGGTACAATTGCCATTAGCGGCAAAAAGCTTTACTGTAAATACACCTTTTGTGGCGAACTGGTGCGATACAATACTACCTGTTCCGGTAGTACCATCACCAAAATCCCATTGGTAAGTATTGCCCCCAATAGTGGCGGACGCATCGAAAGAAAACAAAAACTTGTTGCTGCAATTCTGGCTAAAACTAAAATTGCCTGCAGGTGGCAGTACAGTTATGTAGTTATTTAAAATGGTATCACGGGTACAGCCGCCATTATCTACCCTAAGTAGTAAATTAAAAGTGCCGGGTAAATTGTACCTGTAAACCGGATTTCTTTGGGTAGAGGTACTGCCATCGCCAAAATTCCAAAATATGGCCGTTCCCAAAATAGAGGTATCGGAAAAGGTAATTTCTTTTTTGGCACAAACAGGATTTGGTGCCACTTTAAATCCTATTACCGGCTGTGTACCTACTCTTATAGTTTGTGTAGTGGAGTCTTTACAACCACCAGATGTAGTAATAACCAGCTTTACTACATAAGTGCCTACGGTATTGTATGTATGCGTAGGATTGGCAACGTTTGATGTAAATCCATTTCCAAAATTCCAGTCGTAAGCAGCTATCGGTTCCACTGTATTTACGATAGCTGAAGCATTCAATGTAAATGGCACACAGCCACCGGGTGCATTTGTCTGTATAGTGGCCTTAGGTGCCGCCACAACAATTAAGCCTTGTTTGGTAATCGAATCTTTACAACCACCAGTATTGGTAACCACCAGCTTTACGGCAAACGATCCAAATGTTGTGTAGGTATGCGTAACGGTGGCACCTGTGGCCGTGGTTCCATCACCAAAATCCCACTGTCGGGTTACTGCCCCGGCTGTAGCATCGGTAAAAGTTACAGCAAAGGGTGGCTTACAAGCGCCGGAAGGCTGGCTGTTATTAAACGTAACGGCAGATCTGCTCAAAACTGTAAGGTTTTTGGTAGTAGAATCTCTACAACCATTCGCAAACCGGTTAACAAGCTTAATTTGGTAAGTGCCTGGGTTGCTGTAAAGTTTTGTGGGGTTAAATATGCTGCTTACTGTACCATCGCCAAAGGTCCAGGTGCTGTTTACAGCAGCAGCAGGACCAGATAAATTGTTTATAACCAATGGACTATTGAGGCAAACGGAAGCTGGTATAGAAAAGTCTGTAAAAATACTATCTGCTACAATAAAATTATTTTTAACCACTACATTGGAACAGCCATAACTGCTGGTGGCAGTAAGTTTTACAGTATAATTTCCAAACGAATTATAGTTGTGCACAGGGTTAGGCAGGTTGCTACCGGTTCCATCGCCAAAATCCCATGTATATGTAAATGTGCCCGAACCAGCTGAAGTATTAAAAAAGTTGATGGTTTTAGGAAGCTTACAGTAGGGCTGCATCGTAGTGTCGAAATCTGCTTTTACAGTATCGCCTACCTTAATAAATGCCGGCTTACTTAAATATGCAGCACAGCCACTGGCATTGGCTACATATAGTGCCACATCAAAATCGCCAAAATTGGTGTAGGTATGGGTTGGGTTAGCTGTATTTGCATTTGCAGATCCATCACCAAAATTCCAATCCCAAACAGTAATGGCACCTGCTCCACCGGTGGTAGATAAATCGGAAAAGCTGATTGTAATCGGAAAACAACCTTGCGTAGGGGTGGCAGAAAACTGAGCTGTGGGAACTGGCTTTACAGTTATTAAGCCAGATTTGGTTATGGTATTAGACCCCAATGCATTAGATACAGTAAGGCTTACATTAAACGTACCAACCGCAGTAAATACCTTTAATGGGTTTTTGAGTGTTGAGGTAGTGCCATCCCCAAAATCCCATGACCAATTGGTTGGATTTGCAGTAGACTGATCGGAAAATTGCACCTCAACCGGCGTACAACCACCATTATTATTAGATGTAAAAGCGGCCACAGGCTGTGCCTTTACATGCACGAAGCTTCCGGCCCCCACACACACAAAGAACACAATAAGCTTGACAAAATATTTTTTAAGATGCATGTAATAGTTAAATAAAGACTCAGTTTAAAGCCAAATTACGGCAATGGGCTACAGGTTACAAAATCAATACCAAAGTTGCCTGATATTTTTTTATTCGATTTCAATTTAAAAAGAACATGTCTTACATACTATTTTATCTTTCAAA
>JAYUTQ010000130.1:0-1897 GCA_043755055.1 Chitinophagaceae bacterium
AGTTCGAAAATATGCAGGATGTAAACCCGTTCTTTATAATCATCCACATCAAAACCGTATAGCGAAGCAATATCGAAAAGCAGTTTAATTTTGATACCGATCAAAATAGGGAAATCTGCCAGCCCAAGTAAAATGCCACCTGCACCTGTAATGCCTCCCTCAATAGCAGCCGTATTGCGGTAAAAATCTATCCGCTGCTGTACACCAGCTTCACGAAGCTGAAGTGTTGCATCTTTTAGTGTATCAGCAGTTGTATGTTTTGCCCCAAATAAAACACCACGGGTCATCTGCTTAATTGTTTCCGTTATTACCCGATGAACTTTTTCTGGAATCCATCCATTGATTTTGGTTTGAATGCTTTTTGAAATGTTATTGAAAAACGAAGGTCTTCTGAGCATTTGCTTTTGCCATGCTACCATTTCTTCAGTAATCTTTTTCTCGTAATAATCCATACTATACTATTTTACTTTTAATTACAAAAATAACCTGTAAACAACTGCAGCGTTAGCAACAAAAATGATTCCCACTTGTAGCCCTAAAAAACAAACCAGGGCAGGCCTCCCGGCCTGTACAGTTACATTACCTGATTCCAAATTCAATGTCGTTTAGTTAAGATAGCTAAGAGATTGTCAGGCTGAGCTTGTCGAAGCCCCTCTAGCCAATCTGCAATGAAGATCTACAAGATGCCCTTCGACAAGCTCAGGGTGACAACCTTAACTAAACGACATTGGATTCCAAACCCAAAATTCACAATCAAGTAACCGGTAGGAACAGGAAGCCTGCCAAAAGCCTGCGCCTCATTCCTGCGTCTGTAAAAAATTGGCAAAGCCTGAGTAATAAAATGCTTGTAAAAAAACATGAATTTTACATCCCACTTCATTCCCGTTTTTCTACGATTGATTGCGTATTTTTGACTCCAAATAATTTGTATGAAAAAAATTGGGATTTTTATTTTTACTGGGTTAATGCTTGTATTAGCAGCTAATGCACAACAACTTTCGCAGGTTAATTTCTCTAACGCCACTACGCTTTCCTATTTTACGTTTATTATCGACGGTAATATACACATCCGCATTTCCGAAGATGGACGTGTAATGGAATGGGGCACGGAACAGCAATCTTTACGCAACAGCAATTATTATTCGCCTCAATTACAACCCTACCCTGGCCGCCTGGCATATTATGGAAAGGATGCCGACTCAGTTTCTATTGGAAAGGTAAAAACAATTGGCTCGGCTGAAATTAGCTATTATGGAAAGGGAGAATTACCATACAGAATCGGCAAGATCCGCTCCATTAATTCGCAACGTTTCGATTTTTTCAGCCCTTCCGATAATAAGGCGCTTACTGGAAAAATAAAAACCATGGGTACACTTTCATTGGAGTTTTATCCATCCTATGAAAATGTAGGATTTGCCGGTAAATTAAAATCTGTGGGCGGAACTGCTATTACTTACCACTCTTCTTTTGATGATAGGCTCATTAAGGGCAAGCTTAAATCCATTGGTAGCAATAATTACGCATGGTATACTTCTTTAGATCGGCCCGGTTTGGGTGGCGGTATTAAATCCGGTTTAATGCGGCTTAACGTAAGCGGTGTTCTTTATGTAACCCAATAAAAACCTGTTTAATTTTTTTACTACAATTGTCGGCAACCATTATATTTTCAATCACTTACATTTGTTGACCTACCACAATAAACATTTAAAAAAACAAAAAAAATTACAACATGGGAAAGTACAGAGCCGGGGTTTTATTTGGCGAAGAACTGGAAGCACTTTATAACGATGCAAAAGACAATCAGTTTGCATTGCCGGCAGTAAACTGCATTGGCACTAACACCATCAATGCTACGTTAGAAGCAGCGGCCAAGGTAAACTCTCCGGTAATAGTACAG
>JAYUTQ010000131.1:0-4169 GCA_043755055.1 Chitinophagaceae bacterium
TGCTAAATTTGAAGTTTAGTCGGACAATAATGATCTAAAACGTTTAAATGACGCTAACAAAGAATGTGTAT
Organism: Chitinophagaceae bacterium; assembly: GCA_043755055.1. Taxonomy (GTDB): domain Bacteria; phylum Bacteroidota; class Bacteroidia; order Chitinophagales; family Chitinophagaceae; genus JAZKFT01. The sequence goes on from JAYUTQ010000131.1 coordinate 72, forward strand.
TGTTACACTAATCACAGGGTTTACAATAATATTGGAATTTTAAAAGAAGAAAAGACAGAGATTTTCAAAATTAAAGAGAAGACAAGTTCAGAGGTTTTATTGGATTTTTTATTTAAATTAAGTTTACTAGTTGTGAAGTATTGCCTACCACTATTATTACCGATAGGATTATTAAGTTAAGTTAGAATTTGGAAGGATTAAAAAGTCATCTCGTAAGGGGTGACTTTTTACTTCCCCAACTTAGCTCAAGGTTGCAAAAAAGGAGAATTGTTCAAGCCATGTCCGATTAGACCTAAAATATTGGCAGCTTCCGCTGTCGATAAAAATCACAAATACCTTTTAACCCCTCTTCTAATACTCGTACTTAGTTTTAGACAGTTTACAAGTTCCTTGTAATCAGTACTTGTAAGGGTTCCCATTATTTCATAGTCCACACCTTCTATTTGATAAGTGGAATTAAGCATTGCCAACTGATAATTTTCCACCTCGTTTCCATAAACATAAGTATTGATGGGAAATGCAAATCCGCTATCTGTAATAACCCGGTTTGCCTGAAAGGCATAGCAATTAAAACAGCGGTCGGCGTCATTATTGCATCCATGTTCTACGGTAATTAAGGCAGGGGCTTTATTAGAGCGGGTAGGCAAAGAAGCAATAACAATCTCATTGGCGGCAACTTTTAAAACAATAAAATATTTGTTCTTGCTGGTATTGCCATTTTTAAAGTAAAACGGGGAGATGTATAAAACAATACCTTCTGTAAACACAGCTATCCTTTAAGATGATGAATAAATTCGAGTGTTTCAATCGATTCGAGATAACGTTCTCTTAATGCTTCATCATTTTCAAAAAGCAAAGAAAAATCAATAACAAACTCAGTGCTGTTTATTTCTGCCGATTCCAGTTCTTGTAAAATCCCATTTTTAATGGCCGACCTTCTCCACAGAGAATTTTCTTCATGTGTAAAATCAACCAACTCCCTTGCCGTTTTGTGCCTTGCAAAATCCCTTATTTTTTCCAACAAGTAAATATCGTTGTCACTAAACTGGTCGTCGCTAAATTCAGCTTTCGTAATATAAAGCCGGCTATCGTAATCTGCTTTTTCAATATAGCCTTCCAATAAGTTGGGGCTATCTTCAGAAAGGTCTATATAAACTTCTTTCAGTACCGGGCCGAGTTTCCAAATTTGAAAATTGAGGCCAAAAAAAGGATAGCCAAAACGTTTTATACTCGATTCTTCCAATAGGAACAAGAGTTTTAGAATCTTTGTTTTTGAAAGGTCGCCAACATGCCTGGCCAAATACACCAAAGTGTTGCCCAATTTTTCTACCTGCTGATGTGTAAGGTGATTCTGCATAAACTAAAAAGAAAACGAAAATACTGAATAAGAACTGCAATCGAAGAAGACATTCTTGAGTCATTAAGTAGCCATTTCCCCAAAAATTAAATTTTTGCCGACATCTTCTTACATATAAACAATAATCTTGTAAGTTGCCCAAATAACCATTGCGTTTCTCCTTCATTTATGGAATGATTATTGGTAAGGGGTTATTAAATACGCTTAAAAAAATACATGATGAAGTATCCAAAAATTGTAACCGGAGTAGCGCTTGGTGTTAGTTGCCTTATTTTGGCAGGGTGTGCGGTAAACCCGGTAACGGGCAAAAAGCAAGTGGCTTTTATGAGTGAAGCGCAGGAAAAACAAACCGGTGCCCAAAGCGATCCGGGTGTAGTGGCAGAATTTGGTTTGTATGCAGATAGTGCTGTACAGCAATACATTAGAGCAAAGGGAAACGAAATGGCTAAGATTTCGCACCGCCCTAACCTCAACTGGACTTTTAGGGTTTTGGATTCGGATGTGGTAAATGCTTTTGCCGTACCGGGTGGGTATGTTTACTTTACCCGTGGCATATTAACCCACATGAATAACGAAGCACAGTTTGCCGGGGTTTTAGGCCACGAAATAGGTCATGTAACTGCCCGCCACAGTGTAAGCCAGCAAAGTAAGGGCTTGCTTACCCAACTTGGGGTATTTGCAGCCATTCTAGCCAATAAAAACGTAGCCCAGTTTGCAGAACAGCTTACGCAAGGGGCACAATTATTAATGCTAAAATATAGCCGCGACCATGAAACTGAGAGTGATGACCTGGGTGTGGAATATAGCAGCAAAGTGGGTTACGACGCAAAGGAAATGGCTAAATTTTTTCTAACACTGCAGCGTTTGCAGAATCAATCTTCGCACAGCACATTGCCGGAGTTTCAAAGCACCCACCCCGACCCGGGAAACCGCTACGAGGAAGTTACAAAGGATGCCATAGCATATCAGCAGGCTGCACCGGGCACCTCATTTAAAATCAATAAAAAGGAATATTACAACATCATTGAGAATATGGTCTATGGAGAGGATCCACGCCAGGGTTTTTTAAGGGATAATGTTTTTTACCATCCCGAATTAAGATTTCAATTCAGTACGCCAAACGGATGGCAGTACCAAAACTCACCTAGCCGGGTGCAGTTTCAATCGAAAGAAGGCGATGCTGCACTTATCATGACTTTGGCAAAGGGTGCCAATGCGCAGGAAGCCGCAAATAATTTTTTACAACAAAATCAGATTACTGCTTTAGAAAGCAGGCCCACCACTATTAATGGGTTACCGGCTTTTATGCTGGTAGGTCAGCAGGTGCAGGCAAACCAGCAAACTGGTCAGCAGGAAATATCAATAAAATTGCTGGCTACTTTTATACAATACAATAATTTGGTATACGAGTTGGTTGGTGTATCTGCTCCTCAATCTTTTAATAATTATTCAGCCATGTTCCAAAACGTAGGTAACAGTTTTAATAGAGTAACCAATCCGGATATCATCAATATTAAACCTGAGCGGATTTCTTTGGTAACCATAGCCAAACCAACATCTTTTCAGCAGTTATTGAATACACAAGGTATACCTGCAAATCGCCATGCTGAGTTTGCACTTGTTAATGGTGTAGATGTGAATGCTACATTACAAACTGGTGATATTATTAAGCTGGCAAAGCGCAGATAAACACTGTACTTATGTACAGTTACAAAATAAAAAAGGCCGCCTCCTTCAGATGAATGGAGGTGGCTTTTTGTTTTTTATCCCTGTTCTACAATTCATATTTGGTCTCCTAAAAAAAATGTTTTTTATAAATTTGTATAGCCCGTTGGTATAGGCATTATAAAAAAGAATAAAAGCCAAAATGAAAGCTACAATGCTATGATTAGAGCTATTTTGTACTACGCATTGATGCGGCTTTAATACACATGGGCACTACTTTCAATTTTCATTTCCGCTATCTTTAACGATAAACATTTTCATGAAACGCTATATACTATTTCTTACCGCATTTTATACCATGGGCGTTTTGGCGCAGCCAACACAGAAGCCGCCACTACATGGCAAAAACTGGATGGCCATCACTGGTAAGCCATTGGCGGCAACGGCCGGAGCCCTCATTTTTGAACGTGGCGGCAATGCAGTAGACGCTGCCTGTGCCATGCTGGCCAGCACCTGCACTATGTGGGATGTATTGAGTTGGGGTGGCGAAACACAGGCCCTTATTTACAACCCCAAAACCAAAAAGGTAATTGCCATTAATGCGATGGGCGTGGCGCCAACCGGTGCCACAGCTGATTTTTTTAAAAGTAAGGGCTATCATTTCCCACCGGAGTATGGACCGTTGGCCGCTACTACACCCGGAACAGTTGGTGGTATTTGCCACATGCTATCGCAGTATGGCACTATGAGTTTGAAACAGGTATTGGCGCCTGCCATGGAGCTGGCAGCCGGTTATCCGATAGATGCGCAAACGGCCAACAGTATGGAACGTGGGAAAGAAAGAATAAAGGCATGGCCTTACAGTAAGGCTGTGTTTCTTACCCACGAAGGCGAAAAAAGAGAAGCGCCTGAACCCGGTGAAATTTTTATTCAGAAAGATTTGTTAGCTACACTTACCAAATTGGTAGAAGCAGAAACAATGGCTAAAAAGAAAGGAAAAAATAGAAAAGATGCGATCATGGCTGCTTTCGACCGCTTTTATAAAGGAGACATTGCCAAAGAATTTGTTCGTGGTT
>JAYUTQ010000132.1:0-4168 GCA_043755055.1 Chitinophagaceae bacterium
ACATTGTTCCATATTTCAATTACCTGTGGATGGTCGTTGTTAACCAATGTGCTGCCATCTACAAGTTTGCGTTCTTCGTCGGGGCGGCAGTCTACATGTATTTCGCTGCATGGGCCGCATGGGCCAGTATCGCCCATCTCCCAAAAATTGTCTTTTTTATTGCCCAATAAAATGCGGTCTTCGGCTATCCATTTTTTCCATTCTGCAAAGGCTTCTTCGTCTTTGGCAAGGTTTTCATTGGCGTCACCTTCGAAGATGGTTACGTAGAGCCTGTCTTTAGGTATGCCGTATACTGCTGTCAATAATTCCCAGCTCCAGGCAATGGCATCGGTTTTAAAATAGTCACCAAAACTCCAGTTGCCCAGCATTTCGAACATGGTGTGGTGGTACGTGTCCACGCCCACTTCTTCTAAATCGTTGTGCTTGCCGCTTACCCTTAGGCATTTTTGGGTGTCCACAGCCCTTTTGTACGGTGCAGGTTTATTGCCCAAAAAATAATCTTTAAACTGGTTCATGCCGGCATTGGTAAACAGCAGCGTGGGGTCGTTTTTAATAACGATGGGTGCACTTGGCACTATAGTATGGCCTTTACTTTTAAAAAAATCAAGAAAAGTCTGGCGTATTTCGGCTGAAGTCATCATGGTATGGTTGGGCATTTGTAAAATTATGATTGCGAAAAAAAGGCAGCTATATTTGAAGGCCTGATTTTTGAGCGGTGGCAAATGTAAAGATTTGCTTTTGGTTAGTAATTGGTATGTGGCAACATGAATCAAGGCAACTGAGCACACGGATGAAATGAAAGGAACAGATGAACACGAATTTTTCTATCTGCTTTGCAGAAAAAATGGATAATTCAATTCATTATTTAACTCTTGTTGAGTATAACAAACACACACTTCTTTAAAACCTAATCGTTCATCTTCAATAAACCTGCTATTTTTTGAAGAAAATAAAATATTTCTATAACACCCATACCCTCCGTTACGAAAAGCTGGAGACACCGCTGCGGGTAAAACTGTTGCAGGTGTTTGGTTTTATAGCGGCGGCATTGGTTACATCGGTTATTATTGTACTTATCGGGCAGCGGTATTTTCCCAGTAATAACGAAAGAACTTTGATTACCGAACGGGACCAACTTACGTATCAGCTAAAAATATTGCAACAGCAACTGGTAGAAATAGACCAGCGGGTGGATGCCGTGGAGAAACGTGACAACACCGTGTACAGGGATATTTTTGAGGCTGCCCCGCTGCCGGATAGTGCAAGGGCCAAGGCCGTAGAACGGATTGCCGAACTTACCAAAGTGAGCCAGATGAACGAAAATGAACTGGTAAAAAGCATTGCCGCAAGCATGCAAACATTGTTTGCAAGGGCCGAAAACCAAAACAAATCTTTCGACGATATAGAAAAAATGGTAGCCAATAAAGAACTGTTATTAGCTGCTATACCCGCCATACAGCCGGTAAGCAACAAAGAGCTAACCCGTATTGCCAGTGGCTTTGGCTACCGTACCGATCCTATTTATAAAGTTACCAAAATGCACAGCGGCCTGGATTTTACAGCTCCGCAAGGCACACCTATTTACGCCACTGCCGATGGAACTGTAAGCACGGCGGAGCAGAGTGGAACAGGATACGGCAATCATGTGGTAATAAATCATGGTTATGGTTACGAAACTTTGTACGGCCATATGGTGCGTATTAAAACAAGTGCCGGGCAGAAAGTACAACGAGGTGAATTGATTGGATGGATAGGCAGCACTGGCAAAAGTACAGGGCCACATTGCCATTACGAAGTTCATAAGAACGGCACGCCGGTAGATCCTATTTACTATTTCTACAACGATATAACCCCGGAACAATTTGACCGGCTGCTGAAACTTGCAGCAAGCAGTACGCAGAGTTTCGATTAATACAAGCAGATGCAATGTTTATAAAAACTGTATTAATAGAAATCATTTCGTTGGATGCTTGTTACTATCATTCGTGGCTTTCCCTACTTTTACTACATGCAACAAATAAACATTTTTGAACCGGTTACTGATGTGCCTGTGCCTGATAAGGCCAAGGCGGAAAAACAGGCGGCAAAAAATGTGGTAGAAACAGTAGTAGCAAAAATTACTGAACACCCATCGGGCAATGTAATGACCAACCCCATGGGCACCGAAATGGTAGTAAACGACCAGATTAAGGTGAAGATGAAACAATTGAAAAAACCGGTTGGCGAAAAGCGGATCGAAACTACTGACAGTGCAGATTTAATAGAACGGATAAAAGCCAAATTAAAAAGAGAATTTGACCTTACTACACCAGTAGAAAGAAACGACGACGATTATAAAAAGCACGGTAAGCATAAAAAAACAGAACCCGGCGTTGAGTCTTTTTCGGCTCCTATAAACATACCGCCGGATGAGGAGCTGTATAAAAAACAATACTATACCATGGGTGCGGTATCGGAAATGTTTCACATCAACCAATCTATGCTACGGCATTGGGAAAACGAATTCGACATACTGAACCCGAAGAAAAACAAAAAAGGCGACCGCTATTTTCGCCCCATCGATATTAAAAATCTGGAGCTGATTTATTACCTGATCCGCAACCGGAAATTTACCATTGACGGGGCTAAAAATTTTATTAAACAACACAAACAACGGGCAGCAGATACTTTTGCTGCCGTGCGGTCTTTAGAAAAACTCCGCACATTTTTAACTGAACTTAAAGCCAACCTATGATGCTTTCTTATTGCAAACTGAATGTTGCAAATTGTACACTTCCAGCTACCTTTTTGCTTATTGCAAGTTGCTTGCTATTTTCCTGTAAGTCTACACAGATATCGAATATTGAAAAAACAGAGCCAGAAGTAAAACTCTTTGAAGTTTTGAAAGACAGAGATGGCAGCAAAATGCTAAAGGGCATTTTGTTTAAAGAACAAATAACACAGGACACTTCATTTCCGTGGTATGCACAAAATGTAAAACTCACCAAACCCAATGCAGATGCGGTTACCGCTTTGGCTGCCAAAGCGGATAAAATCAGCATCGTAATTTTTGGCGGCACCTGGTGCGAAGATACACATCAGCTTTTGCCCAAATATTTATCGCTGTTACAAGCCGCCCAGTTTCCCGACGACAGGCTTATACTTGTTGCTGTTGACCGGGCAAAAACTACAGTGGCCAATTTGCACAAAGTATTTAATGTTGCCAATGTGCCCACTTGTATTGTATTAAAAGATGGTAAAGAAGTGGGGCGGATTGTGGAGTTTGGCAAAACCACTTTTGTAGATAAAGAACTGGGAGAAATGGTGGCGGCCATTCAATAATCTATTTGTATTTTTTGCAAACGATACCATAGGTTTAAACCGAGGCGCAGCTGGCCGTAAAAATTTCACTTAGAATGTATTACTAATATGCTACAGGCAAACTGGCTGCACTTATTGCTAATTGGCACAATGCTGTATCAGGCCATATTTATGGTAGTACAGTGGAAGGTTTTTCATCGTAAGGAGTATCTGTATTACATTGTGTATATCGTAGCCATGGCTGTTTTTTTTATTTTCAGGCTGGATAAGGGGCTACATTTTTTACCCATACACCCCAACCCGATGGTGGATGAATATTTAGACCAACCGCTGGTAATTTTTGCTTTTTGGATGTATATCCGCTTTGGTCTTTTTTTTCTGCAATTAAAAGAAGAGCAGCCACAAGTGTATAAAGCCACTGTAAACCTGGAGAAATTCTTTATTGGTTTTGTAATTTTAAAATGTATTTTAATTCCCTTTGGTATTCCACGTTTAGTGTCCTCTTATATTTATTTGGGTGCAGTTTTAATGCTTACCATTTTGGCTATGAAGGTAATTGTAAGATTGCTCCGCCAAAAAAACTTACTCAATAATTTTCTTGTACTGGGTGGCCTTTGTATAACACTTGGTGGGGTTACAGGCCCAATTGTAGCCTTGTTTTTACCCAATATGGGCGAAGGGAAAATTGTGGTTCACATAGGCCTTGAGGTTGGTGTATTAATAGAATTACTACTACTCAATACCGGTCTTGTTATTAAAAATAAATTAATACAACAAGAGGTTATTAATACGCAACAAAACCTGATTACACAACTACAACAAACCAGCAAACTGAGAAGTAATCTTAGTAACCTGCAACAAAAAATTA
>JAYUTQ010000133.1:0-9670 GCA_043755055.1 Chitinophagaceae bacterium
GCCAATTCCGCTAACCTGTACACCACTTAATTCCATTAAAATGAATGCTACAATAAATGCAAGACCGGTAGAAATAACAGGTTTGGAAAATGCCACACCAAAAGTTTTAGGTGCCATGGCTTCACCGCCAATGGTTTTTGCATCGCTTAAATCGGCACCACTTACATATGCTATATCAGTAATTTCCTGCCAAAAGGCCACTTCACTTGTATTGTGTTTATCTGTTGCCGAACTGGGTTTCAACGCTTCGAAAACCTTCGAAGCTACCTTAACACAATCGCCGGTTTTATAGGTTTTGCTATCGGCATATGCTGATAAAAAATTGGATTGGTGCAACACAATATCCCGCCAAAAGATTAGGTCGGCAGTATCATGTTTATCTGCAGCTGAATTCCCTTTGATACATTCAAAAATTCTTGTGCCTTTTTTGGCTACTGCACCCTGTTCGTAAGTTTCTGTGTTTTTGTAGGCAGCAACCGGTGCAGATAAATAAAGCCGGCTATTTTTCTTATGCCCAACCTTGTTGCTGAAATAATAAATACCACTTGCAGCCCCAAACATTTGCAGTGCGGAAAAATTATTGAACGAGCCATTATTGATGCTAATAAAAAAACGAAGTTTTACGCCATTATCTAATGCTATAAATGGTTTGCTACCATCACTCTGCACCATTGCGGTGAGCATATTATCGTTAATACGACAAATAATTTTATAGTCATTAAGTAACTTCTGAGTATCGGCAGATGGAGTAATAGCAAGATCACTAAAAGCATTGCTGCCATAATAATCATGCTGTAGCGTGATGGTGAATAATATCTGATACCTGATACTTACCATTGGTGTGATTTTTCCTACCCTAAAGGGCGGGGTTAGTAAATTTTATTAGATTATTTATGCTTACAATCTGATTACTCTATACAGTTTTATTAATTCCGGGCATCGGCCTCACCCTCTTTCCCTCTCCTGGCTCTTTCCCTCTCCTGGCGGAGATGGACGGTGCTTTTGATCCAAGCCAAACTATTTGTTCTACCACATCAGCAGTTGTACTAATCCGAGCCTCGGCCTCACCCTCTTTCCCTCTCCTGGCGGAGAGGGACGGTGCTTTTGCACTTACCCAAACTTTTTGTTCTACCACATCAGCAGTTGTACTAATCCGGGCATCGATGTCAGATATTATTCATTATCCATTATCCATTATTTCACTATCCATTTTCCATTACATTATCCATTGTCTCAATTCTTCTGCTTGTCATCAATTACAATTTCAACTATAGCCGGGGCTGTTGCTTTGTCTATTCGTTCGTCTATCGTCATCATCCGCATTTTAAATATTACCGATGGAATATACTTGCCGCCAAGAGATGTCCAAAGCTGATGCATTTGTTCTAAGTTAAGGCTTACCAAATCGAAAACTACACGGCTTACTTCTTCGTCAAGTCCGGAAGTGTTGGCATTGTCAAAAAAATTTTTTATCTGAAAAAAACGGATGACGCCTTCTATTAATGGCAATGCTTTTTCATAGCTATGTGTGGCCGAAAAAATAAGGGTAATATTAAAATGTAGTGGTGGGTTTCGATAGATGGTTCTATCTCCCTGCCGAATAAAATTATCAGGTGTTTTGGCAATGCGGTCTTCTTCAATATTTACCAGCGAAACAATCAGTTTGTCTTTAAGGGAAGCCGTAAATTCATCGCCATCGTTAAACATAGAAATGTTGCCCAACATCAATGGCTTTTGTGGATTTCCAGGATCGAGGAACATATTGATTTCCTCTGAAACCAACAGTAAGGTATCGTAAATTATAGATTTCATAGAATTAGGTAATGCATACTTTCATTGGCCTTTTAAAGATGCGAATCCTAAAGTAGAAATCTATTTTGAATTATGCAATAGGGTCATATTTTCTTAATGAGTGAATGAAGCTATTCAATGAGAATTCAATCAAAAAAAAAGAAGACATCACTGTCTTCTCATTTATTAAAGTCTTTTTACAACATATTTTAATCATATAAACTTCTGGCTATGCCCATTTCTAATCCACGCAATTCGGCCAGCCCACGAAGGCGGCCAATTGCAGAATAACCGGGATTGATTTTTTTGTTCAGATCGTCCAGCATCTGATGGCCATGGTCGGGCCGCATAGGTATATTAAGGCCACGTAATTGCATTAATTCTACTATTGCTTTTACTACATCGTACATAGGTACATCGCCTTCCAAATGATTTGCTTCGTAAAAATTACCATCAGCATCCCGTTGTGTGCTTCGCAAATGGATGAAATGAATACGGCTGCCCAAATGAGTAACCATGCCTGCCAAATCGTTATCGGAACGTACGCCAAACGAACCTGTACAAAAGCAGGAACCGTTGCTTTCGTTAGGTACGGCGGTAAATAATTCGTTCATATCCTGCTCGGTACTTACCACCCTTGGCAGGCCCAAAATTGGGTAAGGCGGATCGTCGGGATGGATGACTAGTTTTACACCAACTTCATCGGCAACAGGGCAAACCTGTTGCATGAAATAAATGAGATTGGATTTTAATTTGACAGCGTCTATGCCCGAATATGCATCCAAAGCTTCCTGAAATTGTTGCAGGGTAAAGCTTTCTTCGCTGCCGGGTAAGCCGGCAATAATATTGCGTTGCAGTAGTAATTTCTCATCATCACTCATCGCATCAAAATGCTGCCGGGCTTTTGCTTTCACCGCTTCGGTATAATCATTTTCGGCTCCGGCTCTTTTAAGCATGTACAGATCAAAAGCCACAAAAGCGGCCATTTCAAAACGCAAAGCCTTAGAGCCATCTTCAACTGTGTATGCAAGGTCAGTCCTTGTCCAGTCTAGAACAGGCATAAAATTGTAGGTCACAATTTTTACGCCGCAGGCAGCCAGATTTTTGAGTGACTGTTTATAATTTTCTATGTATTGCAGGTAGTCGCCGGTTTGTGTTTTAATGGCTTCGTGTACGGGTACGCTTTCTACTACATTCCACTGCAGGCCTGCTGCTTCCACTTCCTGTTTGCGTTTTGTAATTTCTTCCACCGTCCAGGTTACACCATTTTTAATATGGTGTAGTGCGGTTACTACGCCGCTGCAACCGGCTTGCCGAATGTCGGCAAGGCTTACAGGATCGTTAGGGCCGTACCAACGCATGGTTTGGTTCATGCAATAGATTTGTTTGCTCATTTTGGTACCCAAGTCTAAAGGCATGGGTTAGTATATTGGGTGAAAAAATATTTTTTGCCACGAAGAACGAGGAGACAAAGTTTCACAAAGAGAAACAACCACCTCCGTCCGGCAAGAACCGGACACCTCCGCCAGCGGAGGACACATGCCGATACACCCCGCTAAAATTATTGAAAAGGCCATCTATAAAAAAAAAGGTCACATTCGATTACACTCCCCCAAAAATGCTAAAACCGCCATCTACACAAATCATGGAGCCGGTCACAAATTTTGAGGCGTCGCTGAGAAGCCACACCAATGCACCAATTAATTCATCGGGTTCGCCAAAACGTTTAAAGGGCGTTTGGGTAATTACTTTCTGGCCACGTTCGGTATAGCCGCCATCAGCTGTTGTTAACAGGTTACGGTTTTGTTCGGTTAAAAAAAAGCCGGGAGCAAGTGCATTCATGCGGATTTTATCGCCGTAGCGGTTTGCCAGTTCTACTGCAAACCATTGGTTGTAGCAATCTACGGCAGCCTTGCCCATATTGTAACCCAGCACTTTGGTAATGGCCCGTTTGCTATTCATACTGCTGATGTTTACGATACTCCCTTTGCCGCTTTTGGCTATGGCTTCGCCAAAAATCTGAGTGGGTATAATGGTGCCCCACAAGTTAATATCCATCACTTTTTTCATACCGGCCATACTCATTTCAAATATGCTTTGGTCGGGCTGTAACACACCCTCGGGGGCATTGCCACCGGCTGCATTTACCAGACCATCTATACGTCCCCATTTAGCCAGTACGGCTTCCCGGGCTGCTACCAGTTGGGCTTCGTCCATCGCATCTGCTACGAGGGCAATGGCTTCGCCACCGGCGGCGTTTATCTCATCAGCACGTTGGTTGGCCACTTCGGCATTGCGGCCAAGGATGCCTACTTTTCCTCCGGCTGCTACGATGCCTTTTATGAATGAATAACCAAGAATGCCGGTTCCGCCGGTTACTACGATTACTTTGTCTTTGAGGGAAAAATTTTCGAGGGACATGAATTTGTGTTTTATTGTTTTGTGAACAATTGAGTCAATGGTCATTTGTCAATAGGCAGTTCCCAACCCTAGATTCATATTATTAAATGTCTGATTTTGTATGTTCTCTACTGTCAGAATTTGGTTTGGCAATATCCGCAATGCAATTGGGAAAATGAAGGAGGACTTCGGTTTAGCAGAATTATTTACGAGAACGATTGCGATGTCACTCAAATTAAAAATCCTGCTTACGCAGGATTTAAATTCTTTTAAAAATACAAATGCTGCAATAACCAACCGGGCTGTATGCCCAAAACAATAATAATTACGGCAACGCCTACAAGCACGTATTTAAATGCTGTTGTGGCTTCTATTTTTTGGCCTTCGCCATTTTTAAAATACATGGCCTGGATAACGCGGAAATAATAATACACGCTTACGGCTGCACAAAGCATCGCAATAATGAACATCCACAAATAACCGGCATTGCTTTTTAGGGCTGCTGATACAATGTAAAACTTAGCAAAGAAGCCCGCCGTTAAAGGGATACCGGCCAGCGACAAAAAGAAAACAGCATTGAGCAAGGCCAGCAATGGTTCTTTTTTGGCAAGGCCATTATAACCATCAAAAGTGTAATCGTCCAAACGGTTAAGGATGGCAAAAATGCCAATTGTAGCCAGGCAATAAGCAGCAGCGTAAAGTACAATCGCTTCTTTTGCTTCCTGGTTAAAAGCAAATAATGCAAACATCATAAAGCCGGCTTGTGCTATAGAACTGTAAGCAAGCATCCTTTTTACACTTTGCTGAAATACTGCTGTGATGTTACCTATAAGCAAGGTTGCCGTAATAATTACTGCCACCAGTATCTGATATTTACCCATCAATTTGTCGTGTGTGCCTTCGAATAATTTTAAGAAGGCAACAAAAGCAGCCACTTTTACTATCGTAGCCATAAAGGCCGTAAAAGGCGTAGGTGCACCGTCGTACACATCGGGTGTCCAAAAATGGAATGGGGCCGCAGACACTTTAAACGACATGCTAATCAATAATAATATCAATCCCCCTATAAGCCGATAGGTATCTACAAGTGAAACAGGTAGTGGCGTACCGCCTAAACCCTGCTTTTCCTTAATAACGTCAGCTATAAAAAATGAACCTGTGGCACCATAAACAAGTGCAATACCCATAAGCATCAAACCCGTACTAAAAGCGCCCATCATAAAATATTTCAGACCTGCTTCGTTGCTCTTCATATTCTCCTTGTCGCTTGCAGTAAGTATGTAGAGCGGAATAGAAATAATTTCAATACCAAGGAATAACATAAGTAGCGACTGAAACGATGTAGCGATGCCGATACCACAAAAAATGAAAAATATCAATGCATAATAATCTGCTACATTATTGCCCACTTTTTCTATGTCTCTTGACTGCAGAAAAAAGAAAATAGCTCCGGAAATAAGCAGCACCTCGTTGATTAATAATCCAAAAGAATTAAAAGCCAGCATCCCTTTCAGATCTATATGAAAAATGGATGTGCCGGTTCTCAGTTCGTAGGTGTTAACGGCTAGCAGCATTAGCATACATGCCAAAGCAATATCGCTAACCCTCCGTTTATCTTTAACGAAAAGTCCGCCAATCATCATTACTACGCCAGCAATTGCTGCAAATATTATCAGGTTCATAATTCTTTAATGTGCAAATGTGCAAATATGCAGATGTGCACATTGGCGCCATTTTTTTATTGAAATTTATTTGGGCGTATCCCCGCCGAAAACCGAGGCGGGGTGGGGCTTTCCATTCCAAGTCCGCCGCCGCATACAATCAGTCTAGCTTCGCTATTCATACATTTACTTGCGGCGTTTCGGGCTTTCCATTCCAATCCCTTACGCATCGTTCAGGCAGTCATTCTTATTTCAAACTTTGGCCTCACCCTCTTTCCCTCTCCTGACGGAGAGGGACGGTGCTTTTGTGCAGCGCCAAACTTTTTGTTCTTCCACATCGGCATTTGTACTAAGCCGGGCTTAAATCTTGATTCTTGTTCCCTTCCTTGATCCTTGTTCCTTGTTCCTTGTTCCTTGATTCTTGCTCCTTGTTTCTTGATTCTTGAACCTTATACCTTGTTACTTACTTTGTCACCATCCATCCCATCACCTGTTCTCCCAAATGAAACATTGGTTTTGGATAAACGCCCATCGCAAAAATCATTACTACAATAATGCTTAAGGCCACGATGGTATTTTTGGGTATTTCGTTTATTGTAAGAAAAGTGGAAGCTTCCCCTAAAAATACTTTCTGAATCATGTTGAGGGTGTACACCGCTGCCAAAATAATACTGATACCAGCTACAGCAGCAAAAACAGGTTTGTAAGCAAATAAGCCATTGAACATTAAATATTCGCCTACAAATGCATTGGTAAGTGGCAATGCAATATTGGCCAAAGCCATAATTACCAATAGTATGGTTAACACAGGTGCTTTGTGAGCAAGGCCTCCGAGTTCACTCATTTTGGTGGTTCCGGTTTGTTGTTCAATAGCGTTGGCCACTATCCAAAGGCCTATCACATTTACACCGTGGTTAAATAATTGTATGTATACGCCTTGCGTAGCTTCAGTGTTATTGGCAAATAATGCCGCACACATTAAACCGATGTGGGCTATGGAACTGTAGGCAATCATCCGTTTAATGCTGTCTTGTTTCATAGCTATCAGCGAGGCGTAAATCATGCCGATGATAGAAAGTATCATAACCGTATCTGCCATTTTAATAGCCATTTGCGGAAAGATGGGGATTAACCAACGTGCCACAGCAAACAATCCCATTTTTACCATGATACCACTTAAAACCATTGTAGTAGCGGTTGGCGCCTGTTCGTAAGCATCGGGCTGCCAGGTGTGGAAAGGAAAAATGGGCATTTTGATAGCAAAAGCAATAAAGAAAAACCAGAAGAAATAGGTTTGTTCCTGATTGGTTAGCACCACTTTGGTAAAGCTGCTCCATGCAAAAGAATGATCGGGTGTTTTAGTATATAGATAGATGATGCCAATAAGCATTATCAACGAACCAACAAAGGTGTAAATAAAGAATTTGAAACTAACGGCAATGCGTTTTTCTCCGCCCCATTGGCTGCAAAGAAAATAAGCAGGAACCAGTGCCAACTCCCAAAAAAAATAGAACAACAAACAATCGGTAGCAAGAAAAACGCCCATAAGGCCAGCCTGTGTTAGCAGCATCAGTCCGTAAAACTGATTGGTGTTTTTGTATTCGTTGTTAGCCGTAGCTATTAAAATAATCGGATAGCTAATGGCTGTAAGCAAAACCAGTATTTTGGCCATTCCATCTACCCCCAAAGAAAAATTACTGTTGAGCACCGTAAGCCAGCTATGGTTATAAGTAAGTGAACTTGCCGGTAAACTAATGGCATAAAAAGTAGCCGCCAATGTTAGAATAGAGGCAATAAGTGCCAATGTTTTAGAAGCATCCTTTCCTTTAAAAAAGAATGAGGCAATGCCAAAAACAAGAGGGATTAATATGAGCGAAACGAGGATCATGTAAAATTATTTACCAAAAAGGTTTTTGAGTTTGCCAAAATCGGGGGTAAAACCGAAGCCTATTAAAAACAGCACAACAATGGCTGCCACCATTATTAAAATATAATTGCCAATAACGCCACTCTGTAAATAACGGAACTGCCGGCTTGCATACTGCACCCCACGGCCCACACCATTTACCAGTTTATCGATACCGCTTTTTTCTACCACACTATTAAAAAATGCCCCAAGACCCAGTAAAGGTTTTACAATAATGGCATTGTAAATTTCATCCACATACCATTTGTTTTCCAGCACTCTTCCAAAGCCGGTTTCTTCGGTACCGGTTTTTTGGTATTTGCTGAATTTGTTCCAGGCAAATGCTATTACTAATAGAATAACCAAAGTGGAACCAATCAGCAATCCCCACTCCATATTGTGATCTATATGATGGGGTTCTACCAATTTGGCAGAGCCTTCGAAAACCGGAGCTAAATAATGTTCTAAAATATGAGCATTGGGTTTAAACAATGCAGGAATACCTATGAAACCGGCAACTGCTGCAAGAATCGCCAATACTACCAAAGGTATCGTCATCGCCTTCGGGCTTTCATGTGGAGGGTGGTGTTCATCGCCTCTAAACTTACCACGGAATGTCATGGCGTACAGGCGGAACATATAAAAGGCAGTCATCAGGGCAGCTGCCAAACCTATTGCATATAATATCGGGCTTTTACCAAATGCCCCCATTAGTATTTCATCTTTAGAAAAGAAACCACTAAACAACGGCACACCTGAAATGGCCAAACAACCAATTAGGAAAGTGGCATGTGTTACCGGCATGTATTTTTTAAGTCCGCCATAATTCCGCATGTCTTGTTCGTGGTGCATACCGTGTATTACCGAACCAGCTCCGAGGAACATCAGGGCTTTGAAAAAGGCATGTGTCATTACATGAAAAACGGCGCCGGTGTAAGAACCTACCCCCAAAGCAAGGAACATAAAACCAAGCTGACTCACTGTGGAGTAGGCCAGTACTTTTTTAATGTCGTTTTGTTTTAGGGCAATGGTAGCTGCCAGTACAGCAGTAGCCAAACCTACAATAGCGATAATGTTGGTGGTATTTGTTGCCAGCGTAAACATTACGTTGCTACGGGCTATCATATAAATTCCGGCGGTAACCATGGTAGCGGCATGTATTAAAGCCGAAACCGGTGTTGGGCCAGCCATGGCATCGGGCAGCCAAGTGTATAAAGGAATCTGGGCACTTTTACCGGTGGCGCCTACAAAAAGTAGTAAGGTAATGCCTACAAGGGCAGGGTCGTTAAAGTTTAAAGTTCCGGCTGCATGTTGAGCGGCTATGGCTTTAAAAAGATCGGTAAAGTTTACCGTGCCGAATTTTTGCATCATCCAAAAAACAGCCAATAGCACACCTAAGTCACCAATGCGGTTCATGATGAATGCTTTTTTGGCAGCGTTGTTATAATCGGTACGCTTAAACCAAAAGCCGATGAGCAGGTACGAGCAAAGCCCTACACCTTCCCAACCGATAAACATAATGATATAGTTGGCGCCCATAACGAGCAGCAACATGGAGAATATAAACAGATTGAGGTAGGCAAAATAACGGGCAAAATGTTTGGGCTCTTCCTCATGCATGTAGGCAGTGGAGTAAATATGGATGAGGGTACCAACCCCGGTTATAATCAGTAGAAAAATAGCTGAAAGCTGATCAATCTGAAATGCAAACGGAATGGATATTTTACCAACCGTAATAAAATCGAAATAATGTGCCACATAAGGCTCGGCTGCGTGTACATTACTAAAAAGGTACAGGCTTACAACAAAGGACAACAATACCGAACCGCTGCCGATAATACCCACCATTTGTTTAGAAAGCTTGTTCCGCAAAAGCCCATTGAGCAAAAACCCAATCAATGGAAAGATGGGA
>JAYUTQ010000134.1:0-4163 GCA_043755055.1 Chitinophagaceae bacterium
ATCCATTTTTTCTGCGAAGCAGTATAAAAGAATCCGTGTTCATCCGTTCCTTCCGTATCATCCGTGTGCCTAAAAACCTATTCCCATTAACAAAGAAAATATCAGGACAGTCCAAACACCACTAGCCATTTACCATTTTCCACTAGCTTCCTTTTAACCAACGATTTACAAAACCCCGTTTATCCCTAAATTCGTTATTAATGGACCAAGCCTTACCCGAAATAAAAAAATACAATCTTACAGAAGAGCAGGAAAAGAAAGAAATACTGCGGCATTACCGTGCCCTGCTGCGGGTATTAAAACCCAAACTAAAACCCGGCGACAGAGAACTGGTACGCACTGCGTTTGAAATGGCCGTGGAAGCCCACAAAACCATGCGCCGCAAAAGTGGTGAGCCATATATTTTGCATCCGCTTTCGGTAGCCATGATTTGTGTAGAAGAAATAGGCCTTGGCGTACGCAGCTGTATTTGTGCACTGATGCATGATACCGTGGAAGACACCGACATAACGCTGGAAGATGTGCAACGGGAATTTGGCCCCGAGATTACTAAAATAGTAGATGGCCTTACCAAGATTAGCAATGTAATAGACACCAACACATCGCAGCAGGCAGAGAATTTTAAAAAGATATTGCTAACCCTTACCGACGATCCACGGGTAATACTGATAAAACTGGCCGACCGCCTGCACAACATGCGTACCATGGACAGCATGAAACGGGAAAAGCAGTTAAAGATCAGCAGCGAAACCGTGTATGTGTATGCACCATTGGCCCACCGCATGGGGCTCTACAATATTAAGACCGAACTGGAAGACCTCTGTATGAAATATATGGAGCCGGAGGAGTACAAAAACATTGCCCAAAAACTATCCGAAACCAAGAGGGAAAGAACCCGTTTTATCAACGAATTTATACGACCGATAAAAGACAAGCTGAGTGCCGAAAACCTGCACTTTGAAATATATGGCCGGCCCAAAAGCATCCACAGCATTTGGAATAAAATGAAGAAAAAGAGTGTGGAGTTTGAGGAAGTGTACGACCTGTTTGCCATCCGCGTAATACTGGATTCGCCAACAGAAACGGAAAAGGCCGACTGCTGGAAAGTGTACAGCATTGTAACCGAAGAATACAAGCCTAGCCCCGAACGCTTACGTGACTGGCTGAGCCGCCCAAAGAGCAATGGCTACGAAGCCTTGCATACCACGGTAATGGGGCCACAGGGCCGTTGGGTAGAAGTGCAGGTACGCACCAAACGCATGAACGAAATTGCCGAAAAAGGCCTTGCAGCACACTGGAAGTATAAAGAAGAAAACAACGAAGAAGACCGTTTTGATAAATGGTTCCACCAAATACGGGATGTGCTCAACAATCAGGATACGGATGGGGTAGATTTTCTTAACGATTTTAAAACCAGTTTTTTAGCCGAAGAAATTTATGTGTACACGCCCAAAGGCGATGTAAAAATGTTGCCTACCGGCAGTACCGCATTGGATTTTGCTTTTGCAATCCACACCGCTATTGGCAGCAAAACCATTGGTGCCAAAGTGAACCATAAGCTGGTACCTATTAGCCATAAACTACGAAGCGGCGACCAGATAGAAATTATTACCAGCAACAAGCAAAAGCCCAACGACGATTGGCTGAACCTGGTAATTACAGCAAAGGCTAAAAGCAAAATAAAAGATGCCTTAAAAGACAGCAAACGCAAGGTGGCCGAAGATGGAAAATACAACCTGCAACGAAAGGTGGAAGCCATGGGCGGGGCTTTTAGTCAGGGAAATATTGAGGAAGTAATGCAGCATTACCGCCAATCTTCGCCGCTGGATTTATACTATAATATTGCCATTGGTGCCCTAGATCTTAAAGACTTAAAAGACTTTAAAACTTACGGCGACCGCCTTGAATCGCCGAAGGCGGAGAAGAAAATACAGGAGCTTAAAATAGAAAACGCCGAGCAGCGTCCACTGCCGGCAAAAGATACCGAACTGATTATTTTCGGCGAAAGCAGCGACAAGATTATGTACACCCTTGCCAACTGCTGCAAGCCCATACCGGGTGATACCGTTTTTGGTTTTGTAACCACCGGCGAAGGCCTTAAAATACACCGCACCAACTGCCCTAATGCAGCCCGGCTCATGGCCAATTATGGCCACCGTGTGGTAAAAACCAAGTGGGCAAAAAACAAGGAAATTTCGTTCCTTACCGGTATTAAAATTGTGGGGATGGATGATGTGGGTGTCATCAATAAAATCACCAATATTATCAGCGGCGAACTGCGGATTAATATCAACGCCTTAACCATCGAAAGCGGCGAAGGCCTGTTTGAAGGCATTATAAAAATTTATGTACACGATAAGGAAGAACTGGATGTACTGGTAAACCGCCTGAAAGAATTGCCCGGCATTGAAACCGTAGACCGGTTTGAGCCGGAGGAAAATAAATGATTGTAAGTTAGAAGGTTGTCACCCTGAGCCTGTCGAAGGGCTTATTGTATATCTACATTGCAGATCGATTAGTAGGGCTTCGACAGGCTCAGTCCCGGACGAACGGGATTTACAACCTGACAACCTTCGAATTATATTAAGTAAGACGTTGGTTGATTGTTTTCTTAGACGAAATAGCATGCTGAGCCAAGGTATTGCATAGGTACTTTTTCCCCTTATTTTTGGCTGAAATATCAGCCTTATGAAACATGCATTTATCTTTCCCGGACAAGGTTCGCAGTTTGGCGGTATGGGTAAAAACCTATACGAAACCAATGCCTCGGTAAACGAATTATTTGAACAGGCCAACGAGATTCTTGGCTTCCGCATCAGCGATATTATGTTTGCCGGAACGGATGAAGAACTAAAGCAAACCAATGTAACGCAGCCCGCCGTTTTCCTGCATTCTGTAGCTGCTTTTAAAACCATTGAAAGTGCCAAGCCTGATATGGTGGCAGGCCATTCACTTGGCGAATTTTCTGCATTGGTAGCCAACCAAACCCTCAATTTTGAAGATGCTCTCCGGCTGGTGAGTATCCGTGCCAAAGCCATGCAAAAGGCTTGTGAATTAAACCCTTCTACCATGGCCGCCGTTTTGGCTTTGGCCGATGAAAAAGTGGAAGCCATTTGCCGGGAAGTACAAAACGAAACCGGCGAAATAGTAGTGCCGGCCAATTATAACTGCCCCGGCCAACTCGTAATCAGCGGTAGCCTGAAAGGCATCGAAATAGCCTGCGAAAGAATGAAGGCTGCCGGTGCCAAACGTGCATTGGTGCTGCCTGTTGGCGGTGCTTTCCACAGCCCGTTAATGGCGCCTGCCAAAGCAGAACTGGCCGCCGCTATAGAAGCCACCACATTTAATACACCCATTTGTGCCGTGTACCAAAACGTAACCGCTTTGCCCGTTACCGATCCAACCATCATTAAACAAAACCTGATAGACCAGCTAACCGGTGCCGTACGCTGGACCCAAATAGTACAAGCCATGCAGGCTGATGGCGGCACCCATTTTACAGAAGCCGGCCCGGGAAAAGTATTGCAGGGTTTGGTAGGGAAGATCTTTAAGG
Organism: Chitinophagaceae bacterium; assembly: GCA_043755055.1. Lineage (GTDB taxonomy): Bacteria > Bacteroidota > Bacteroidia > Chitinophagales > Chitinophagaceae > JAZKFT01. The sequence goes on from JAYUTQ010000134.1 coordinate 3,554, forward strand.
AAGTGGTGGTGGATGGGGTGAGTTAGATGGGGGATCGGTTCTCAAAAAAAATATGGTTATTTCAAAGCTGATATATTTATGGAGCTTTTTTAAGCATTGATAATTGCATTGAGAATGTAGCTAACCTTTCTTTTTTTAATGAAGGTGTAAAAATATTATCTCCTTTTTCAGTAAGTAATATCTGTCTGTTGATTGCTTTAACTCCATATTCTTTTAAAGTGTTGGAAATTTTTCCTTCTAATATTAATTGGCCAAAAGCAACGCCAATAATTTCATAGTCAATGCTTGAGTAGAGAATGTTATCATTGAATTCTTTTTTGATTCTATCATAATCTGTCCAATCTTTTTGCTGGAAAGATTTGCCCCATGATGTTTCTAAATCGTCGAAATATTCAGCAGGTTCTGTTATGGAATGTGTTAATCTCCAATCTCTGAATCCATAAATAGCGTCACTCCCATCATCATTCCCAAATGGAGAAAAGTCATATGCTACATCCCACCAATAATCATCAGCTAATAATTTTATAGCTACTGGGTGGGCTGTTTTTTTTGAAAAAATCCAGACATCGTAGGTCTTCTTTTTCTCGTCAGTTTTTTCAGTTGTTTTTAA
>JAYUTQ010000135.1:0-4159 GCA_043755055.1 Chitinophagaceae bacterium
GTTCTTTTTTAGCCACCCATTTTATGAAATGGCTATCTCTTCATGGTCTTTTAGTATTTCTACGGTATTGTAGTAATTTTTTAGCTCTGTTTCGGTAAAAACAGCATGTACTTTGGCCTGGCAAATTTTGTGCATGGCCACAGTGGGTGTTTCTTAATAAAAAACGAAGCCTATTTTTACCAACCTAATACTCATACCTGTAAACCCGTTGAAACGCCTCCTTTTCAGTATTACTTTAATACTGATAACCATCCACTGCACCGCCCAAAACTACCAGGCATCTGCCAGGCATTTTGGCATGGAAAATGGTTTGCCCAACAGGGCTGTTAGTTGTATTATACAAGATAGCAGAGGGTTTATCTGGATAAGTACTTTGGGTGGCGTGGCCAGGTACGACGGGCAACGGTTTAAAATTTACAACAAGACAGAGAACGGGCTCAGTGCCGATGCTGTGCATTGGATGTTGGAAGATGCTGCAGGCAAAATATGGCTCATCCATATGGATATTTATGGCCCGTTTCCCAATATTGGAGCCATCGATATACTTGACCCGGTAACCGACCGTGCCATACCTATAGAGCAATACATCACAACAAAGCCTCCATTACCTCTAAAGAATTTTAATTTTTCCGGCTTGCGTTACCAACAGGAAGATGCGCCTTTGGGTAAGGTAAAAAAAGGAACGCTTTTTTTTGGTACCCACAGCCCCGGCGGCTGGATAAGCTGGCACCCGGATGAAGGCTGGAAACAGGTAGTAACCCCTTCCCTTAGTCAACTGGAATTGAGATTGGTAACTCCACAGGGCGGAGTGATAGGTCGTAAGCTAAATAATGATCTTTCTGAACAGATTTTTGAAATAGATAATACCGGAAAATTACTAAGGCAACATAAGGGAACCAATGGCAATAACCTGCACACAATGTTTGGTGGTAGCCGGAAGGGGAATAGTGTATTTGCAGTAGAGTTGGATAATACCCTGAAGCATTCTATTTACTGGGAGATGACAGCAGGGGCCGAAAAAAAGATGCTACAGGTTCGGCTTCCCAAAGATAGAAAAGGGTTGAATGAGCAGATGCTTTTAATTGAACTGGAAAAAGAAGTATTGTGGTTAAATGAAGCTGCAGTTTTTAACCGGCGGGGCGATACATTATTGAATCTGCTGGCTCGTTTCCCCACATTTAACAACAGGTATATTGGTGTATACCTCCGCAACCGTAATGGCGGAATTTGGCTGGGTACCGACTTTGGGGTTGAATTAATTGAAATACAAAAAGATCATTTTAAAAGATACCTGTATAATAATGCGGCTATGGAGGGAAGGGGTATTGCCTGCCGTAGTATGGTACAAAAAGACGGGCGGCTTTGGGTAAATACCGAAGGTGCTGACGGAGGGTTAAATGGCGTAATGCTGAACACTGGTAATATCTTTTTTGAACGAAAAAATGGTACCGGTTATGGACTATCCTTTGATAATAACAATAAGCTATGGAGCATTAATTTGCGTTATGGCAGTTCCGGAGGAAATATTGAACAGGCAGATCCGGCTACCGGCCGAGTGATAGAAAGTGTGGCACTTAATACCGACCTGGCCTTTGTTATTTTTCCTGCCAGTTCATCGCAATTGTGGGTATCGCTAAACTGGGGGCTTGTATTTTTTAATACGGTTAGCAAGCAAATTTCATCTCCCGTTACCAGCCGTTTTCCTGAATTTGAAAAAGCGAATATTGTACACATTGGCCGCAGCCATGCCGGCGATATTTGGGTATGCAGCAGCAATGGCTTGTACAAAATGACGAACGATGGCGAGGTTACAGAACGATACTGGACGGCCGGCACCGGTAAATTCAAAATGCCAGTAGATAATTTCAACCATTTTTACGAAGACGCAGACGGTATGTTTTGGCTGGCCACCGGCGGTAGCGGCTTGTTGCGATGGAACCCGAAGAACGGCGACAAACAACTGATTACACGGAAAGCGGGGCTGCTAAACAATGTGCTGTATGCTGTGTATGAAGATGGACACGAACACCTATGGCTGCCTACCGATTTGGGCATTGCCCAGTTCGATAAAAAAAGCCTTATAGTACGCCGCACCTGGCTGCCCAAAGATGGTGTGGGGCAAAACGAGTTTAACCGAACATCGCATTGCCGGGGCGTGGATAGCACTTTATATTTCGGTGGGCTTAATGGTGTGACCGCATTTAACCCAAATGATTTTTACCAATCAACAGCTGGCGGCATGGTTAGTAATGAACCCAGAAACAGGCTGGTACTTTCTGACTTTAAAATATTTTCCGGCAGTTCTGCCACTTTGGAAAACAGAACCGCCGAACTGCTGGCATCAGGTGTTGATAGCAGCGGCACAGATGGTGAAATTACCATGCAGCCTTCCGACCGTTATTTTCAACTGGAATTTGCATTGCTTGACTATTTTTCACCTAAATCGGTAACCTATTCTTACAAGCTGGAAGGTGTGGATGCCGACTGGAACACCCTCTCAGAACCCTTGCTGCGCATGTCGGCCTTACCATTGGGCCCGCACCGTTTGCTCATAAGGGCACAATCGGCCGATGGTACATGGGCAAGTAACGAACTTCATTTTAAGCTGTATGTACAGCCACCTTTTTATCTCAGGTGGTGGTTCCTGTTGCTGGCCGGCATTGCACTGGCAGCGGCCATTTACAATGTGTACCACTTTCAGTTGCGTAAGAGCCTTGCGGCAAAAGAAACACAGCGCCTGGTACAAATTGATGCTTTTAAAACCCGTTTTTTTACCAATATCAGCCATGAATTCCGCACACCGCTTACGGTTATTTTGGGCATGAGCAACCGGCTAAAAGGTTCAGCAGGAAGTATAGACGAAATGGAAGTGGAGCAAACGGCTGAAATGATACAACGCAACAGCCAGCAATTACTCACCCTGGTAAATCAGTTGCTGGATCTGTCGAAACTGGAGTCTGGCAAACTGCATCTTTCCAGCAACAACGGCGACATCGTTGGCTTTTTACAGTACCAGTTGGAGTCGCTGCGATCTTATGCTGCACTGCGTAATATTACCCTTGATTTTAATAGCAACTTACATCAGTTGCCGATGGCTTTTGACCACGATAAAATACAGGCCATCCTTGTTAATCTGCTATCTAATGCCATAAAATTTACACCGGAGGGTGGTAGAGTAAGTTTGGAATTAAAGATTGAAAGCCCCGGTAAAGCGGCACCTGAAAAGATCTTTTTCACCGTAAGCGATAACGGAGTAGGGATACCAGCGGCAGAAATGAGCCGCATCTTCGACCGCTTTTACCAGGTGGATGACTCCATGACCCGTAAAAGTGATGGTACCGGTATAGGCTTAGCATTGGTGCAGGAACTGGTAAAACTGATGCAGGGAGCCATAACCGTTGAGAGTACAGTTGGTATAGGAACGAATTTTAAAGTTGAGATGCCTTTTACACCACCACAAATAGCCTTACCATCTTATGAGCAACCCGCAGAAATAGCAAAGGCTATACCACCAACCACCATAGATATAATAGAACCCGGTGAAGATGGCAGGCCACTGCTGCTGATAGTGGAAGACAACCCCGATGTTCGTAGTTACATAAAACAATGTGTACAAAACGACCACCGGGTTGTTACTGCGGTGAACGGTGTAGAAGGTGTAGCCAAAGCAAAAGAATGGGTGCCGGATATTATTATCAGCGATGTAATGATGCCTGAAATGGATGGGCTGACCCTTTGCCAAACCTTGAAAAACGTTGAGATCACCAGCCACATCCCCATTGTGCTGCTCACGGCCCGTGCCGATCTTGAGTCCCGTATCTCCGGCCTTAGCCGGGGTGCAGATGCTTATCTGGCCAAACCTTTTGCACCTGCCGAACTACATGCGCATCTGGAAAATCTGGTAAATATTCGCCACCGCCTGCAAATGAGGTATGCTGCCAAAGCACTGCTGCCACTGGCAGGGCCTCAAGAAGAAGATGTAAAGATAGAAGATGCTTTTCTGGCTAAAATACGCCTGGCAGTGGAAGCACATTTAGACGATGCTGATTACGAAATAACCCAACTCTGCACAGAAATTGGCATGAGCCGCAGCCAGTTATTCAGAAAAGTAAAAGCACTTACCGATGCTTCTCCCAGCATTTTAATCCGTACCATAAGG
>JAYUTQ010000136.1:0-4153 GCA_043755055.1 Chitinophagaceae bacterium
GTGCATATTTAGTCATATCAAATTTTAATAGCGGAGGGGCTGATCCTATTTTGTACGACATTACCAATAAAAAAAGGTACGTCTGTTACCGGGATGGAGCACTTGTAAAAGTACAGATGGCACCAACTTTTGCCATTGCCAATTGCATTCTTATCAGCAGTGCTGCAGCAAATGTTGCTACACCTGCTGCTTTTACCCAAAGAAATTTCATCAATTTTGCGGCAGCACCCAACCAGGCCGATTTCATAATTATTGCGAATAAAGTTTTGAATTCCGGTGGCAACAATCAGGTAGAAGCTTACAGGGCTTATCGGGAATCTGCTGCTGGTGGCAGTTTTAACGCTAAAATTTTCGACATAGACGAAATAGCAGATCAGTTTGCTTATGGTATTCGTAAACATAGCATCAGCATTTTCAATTTTCTTAGGTACTCAAGGGCTAGTTTTTCGGCTCCGCCAAAATTTGCTTTCATTATTGGGCGTGGTGTAAACTATATCGATTTTTATGGCAGCCAATCCCTGCCCAATGCTGAATTGCTCAATCAGGTTCCAACATGGGGCAATCCGGCTTCGGACAATATGTTTGGTACGGCAAGTGTTAACAGCCCCATACCAATAACACCTATTGGCCGTATTTCTGTGGTTACCAATAATGAGCTTAAAATTTATCTGGATAAGGTAAAAGAATTTGAACTGAAGCAAAAAGACAATGTACAAACGCAGGCAAGCAAAAATTATACGAAAGATGTGCTCCATTTGATAGGCGCTAGTGATGCAACAACGGGTTCGCTTATTTCGCCATTGATGCAAACCTATAAAGAGATTATTCAGGATACCATGATAGGCGCTTCGGTTCATTCTTACATTAAAGCTAATAACCCTAATCTTACTCAAAGTACAGCTGAGGTTGCGGGTTATTTTAACAATGGTGTTTCTTTACTCACTTATTTTGGACACTCATCGGCCACAAGTCTCGATTTTAACCTGAACAACCCGGCAGATTACACCAATACAAATGGTAAATACCCGGTTTTTGTAGTAAACGGTTGTAATGCCGGTAATTTCTTTAACTACGATAATAACCGGATTACCAATAACAGTCTCACTATTTCGGAGAAGTTTATTTTGGCACCCTCAAGAGGCTCCATTGCTTTTATAGCAAGTACGCATTTCGGGGTTTTAAATACTTTGGATTACCTCACCAAAGAGTGGTACCATGCTGCCAGCAAAAGCAGGTTTGGAAAATCGCTTGGCGAAATACAACAGAAAGCTATTGAAGCTACATGGGCTATCTACAATGGCGATTTTCATACAAGGCTTACGCTTGAAGAAACCACCATCAATGGCGACCCATCCTTAAAATTATTTCCATATTTAAAACCCGATTATTCAATTGAAGCTCAAAACATTGCTTTTGCTAAGGCTTTTGTTTCTGCGGTGGATGATAGCTTTACGGTAAAAGTAATTCCATATAATATTGGCCGTGCCACCAACGATTCTGTATGGTTAAAAGTAGAAAGGCAATACCCGGATGGATCGGTAAAACTGATTAAAAATGTAAAACTCCGTGGTATCAGACACACAGATAGTGTAATCGTAAAAGTGCCGATAATAGGCAATAAAGAAAAGGGAACGAACTACATTATCGCAACAATAGACCCGGATAATTTAAGGGATGAGTTAAGTGAAATAAACAATACAATTACCAGGCCTTTTGAAATTTCGGATGATGAAATAAGGCCGGTTTACCCTTACAATTATGGAATTGTTGCCAAAAACGCTTTTAAGTTATATGGTTCTACAGCCGATCCGTTGGAGCCTTCCCGTACATACCGGATGCAAACCGATACAACAGAGTTCTTCAATTCTCCCATGCTTGCCTCGCAGGATGTTGTGAGTGCGGGTGGTGTGGTTGAGTTTGATCCTTCCATTAGCCTTACTGATGGTAAAGTGTATTATTGGCGTTTGGCACCCATTGTAAATGGCAGCCCGGTTAATTGGCGTACAGCATCTTACTTATACAATCCTTCCGGCACCAACGGCTTTAACCAATCGCATTTATACCAGCACTTAAAATCTCGTTACGAAAGGTTGTATTTAGATTCATTAACAAGAAAATTGGCGTATAAAAACCGCCTAAACAATCTATTTATTACCCACTCAAAGTATCCTGAAAGTGGGGTGGAGGATGGACATTTTAGTATTTCTACCAACGGTGCATTAAAAATATTAAGTGTATGCACAGGAGCATCTGTGGTGTTCAATGTTTTTGATACCATTTCATTTAAACCATGGAGTAATTTCCCCGGTGGCTTGTACAACAGCCGTATGAATAATTGCGGCGCCGGCAGGGAGTTTAATTTTGAGTATAGATATACCACGGCAAACGAACGTAAGCTGGCCCGTTATTTTATGGATAGTGTGGTGCCAAACGGCTATTATGTAGCAGTAAGGCTAATCCTGGATAATGTGGGTGATAATTTTAATCTCTCTTATGCCAATACATGGAAAGCTGATACGTCTATTGTTGGTGCAGGCTATGGTCCGGGTAAGTCGTTGTATCATTCGCTGTACAGGCAGGGAGCTAAAAATCTGGATTCCATCAACGGTCAGCCACGAATCTGGACGTTTGTATATCGTAAAAATGATAGTGCCAGATTTACGCCGCAGTTCAGGTTTTCGCAAGGTGTATTCGACAGGATTACCGAATCGGTTGACTGCCCTACTATTGATACAGCTGGTTTCATCAGTTCTCCCAATTTTGGCCCTGCCAAAGCATGGCAGCAGGTGCATTGGCGTGGCAGTTCGGTAGAAGCTGTTAATTCGCCGGATAGCATAAGGCTCTCGGTAATTGGGGTTAACAACAGTGGCGCCGAAACGGTATTGTACAACCTTAATAAAACCCAGCAGGATTTTAATATTTCTGCGGTAAATGCTGTTACCTATCCATATATTAAGCTGAAACTGTATAACCAGGATTCCTTAAACGGATCGCCATGGCAGCTGGATTACTGGAGACTGGATTACCTGCCTGTGCCAGAGGGAGCTATTGCACCGAACCTATATTACGCAGGTGCAGATAGTGCTTCTTACGATTCTATTACCCATTCGGGTAAATACAAGTTTGGTGTAGCATTTAAAAACATCAGCGATGCAGCATTCGACAGCCTATCACTAAAATTGAAGCTGACAAATGATATGGGTGAAGAAAAAATCATCACTTTACCAAAAATAAAACCTATCACCATGGGTGATTCGGCTCATATTTATTTTGAACTGAATACCGATACGCTCACCGGTAATTATAATTTGTATCTGGATGTAAACCCGGACAACAATCAGCCGGAACAATTCCGCTTTAATAATTATGTGTACAAATCCATTACCGTTTATAGGCCTGATAGCAGCGCTATTTGTCCCGGATTGAATAAGGTGTTTTACACTGGTGTGCAGGGTATTGGCAATACTTACCAATGGCAGGTAAATGATGGAACAGGTTTTGTGGATATTACAAATGGTGGTGTTTATAGCGGCAGCAGTTCAGATTCCTTAAGGCTCAATGCACCGCCGACGTCATGGTATGGTTATACCTACAGGTGTGCCATTACCAACAATGCGGTTACAACTTTTAGCCCCGAATACAAATTGAAATTTGCTGTAACCTGGACAGGTGCTGTAGATACAGCATGGGAGAAAACAGGCAACTGGGGTTGTGGTATTTTACCAGACCAATATACAGATGTGTATATCAAATCCACTACGCCGCATTATCCGGTGCTCAATACCAATGCAAGCTGCCGTAGCCTAAGGCTGATGCCCAATACTACGGTTAACGTAGCGCCTGGCTTTATGCTTAATATAACAGGTAACCCGGGTAATTAACTTTGGTTTCCATAAAATCACAAAGTCCTTTTTGCGGTATGCAAGAAGGACTTTGTTGTTTTAAAACTCTTCCATTCTCCTTACTTCTTTTTTTTCTTCTTCTTTACAAACATGCCACTTGTATACTTATCATACAATTCAAAAAGAAATTCAATCCGTTTGGTTTCGCTGATAAATGGCTGTTGGCGGTAACATAAATCCACAGCTTTATCTAAGGCCTGATGGGCTTTTACCAAAACGGGTGGCATGGTGTTGGGATCATATAAATCGGC
>JAYUTQ010000137.1:0-1889 GCA_043755055.1 Chitinophagaceae bacterium
AATGCCAGCCTGTAATACGGAACAAAATTCTTATCCCGGCTACGGATGATAATGTACACCCAAACCCCAATTACTAAAGCAGGCAATATCGAAAGTTGCAATAAGCTTTTGCTAAGCCCCATCTCCAAAGCCAACCTTACAAAAGCTATCAGATATATAAGCAGCAACAACTGACTAATGATATTCAGCGGCTTATAATTTTGCCGCTTTAGTGTAATCACATATTCGTACTCCATTGTAATATTTTATGGTGTAATTATATAAGCAACTGTGTAGATTATTTATAAAAGTTTATTGAAAAAGTGCCTTTAATTCTGTGGCATCATTCGCATTCATTTTACCACCCAAAACCAACCGCAATTGCCTGCGGCGCATGGCACCATCGTACAAATGTTTTTCGGCGTCTGTTTCCGGCTCCACCTGTGGCACTGTTCGTGGATTACCGTTGGGATCTAATGCTACAAAAGTAAAATATGCTTCGTTGCTTTCATATTTAAACTGGTGCAGGGTGTCTTCGCCCCAAACCTTTAAATGTATTTCCATAGAAGTGCTGAAAGCTCTTGTAACATAGGCTTCTATACGTACATAATGGCCCAGCTTAATGGGATTTTTAAAAGAAATATTATCTACAGAAGCGGTTACAATCGGCGAATTACAATGCTTTGCTGCGCTATATGCTGCGGCTATATCCATCCAATACATTAATCGGCCGCCCATTAAATTTCCAAAGGTATTGGTGTCGTTGGGCAGCACCAGTTCGTTCATTACCGAAAAGGTTTCGGATACTTTTTTTATTCTCATGGGGGCGAAGGTAAATTAATACAAGGTTCAGGAATCAGGGTTCAAGGTTTAGGGTTCAGGATTCAAGTTTTAAGTCTTGCCTCCTGTGTTTTGCCTCTTGAACCTTGAATTCTAGTGCCTTGACACTTGAACCTTGCTACTTTACACCGTAAACTGCTCACAACCTTTTAAAAATTCAGGGTCGGCATCAGCCCCAATACCTGGCAGGTCGGGGATTTTTAACTTCATACCATCGTAGGTTACACCGCCAATAACCGGGTCTATTTTGTGGCCCAGCAGGCAGGTATCTAAATCGTAAAACTGAATATTAGGACAAGCTAATGCCAAATGTACATTAGCACTGAGTGCTATGCGGCTTTCGAGCATACCGCCAAGCATATTGGGAATCTCATGCTTTTGACATACATCGTGGATGCGAAGTGCTTCAGTAATTCCGCCAGCCTTGCAAAGCTTAATGTTAATGTAATCGCAGGATTTATTGTAAATGAGTCGCTTGGCATCGTGGTGGCTAAATACGCTTTCATCTGCCATGATGGGTATGGAAGAAATGCGTTTTAGAGAAGTCATTTTATGATCTCTGTATTTTGGCATGGGCTGTTCACAAAACTGAATATCCAACTGATCCATTGACGTTAGTGCTTCCAAAGCCTGTTCAAAATCCCAGCCACAGTTGGCGTCTATTCTTAACTTAATATCCGGGCCCACAGCCTGCCGGATAGCCGTTACGCTTTCTATGTCATCTTTTACACTTTTACCCACTTTAATTTTTATCATGTTCACTTTGCGGTTCTGCACAAAATCTTTGGCTGTATCCGCCATTGCCTGAGCGGAACCGATACCAATAGTGAGATCGCTTTCGGGCTCAAAATAATGGCCACCCAGATATTTGTACAAGGGCATATCGCTGGCTTTTGCAGCAATATCGTACAAGGCCATATCAAAGGCACTTTTTATGGTTTGATTGTGTGTAATATATTCATCCAGTTCAAACAGACGTTCGTCAATGTTACTGGCATCCTTTCCCTTCCAAATGTTGGCGAAATCTCTGGCCAAAACAAAACAGGTATCCTGTGTTTCGCCTACAATCA
>JAYUTQ010000138.1:0-4153 GCA_043755055.1 Chitinophagaceae bacterium
CAATAAAAACCGTTGGCTAAATATGGGCTTTGCATCAAATGAATCTGCAAAAACTTTATGCAGTTGGCCTTTCTTTTGTTCCCGGTTGGTTAGCCTTGCTTTTAATTGTTGTAACAGATTGGTATTACCCATTTTTTCTAACCTGTTTATGATTTTGTAAGCCATAAAACGTTTCCCGTTACCAACAATAGCATTCAAATCGAATCCTTCTTTTTGAAAATGCAACAAAACATGCAGATGGTTAGGCATGATTACATAAGCAATCACATCGGCACCAAACTGTTCCTTTAAAATACCAAACCATTTATACACCCTATCGTAAGCATTTGTGATTTCAAAAAGTGGTATCCAATCAATAAAGGTGAACGTGACGAAGTAGGTGGAAAATGCATTATCGTGTTTTAGTTTGATAGCCATTTATGTTGATAACGTGGGTTTAAAATTACGCAGGGTCGTTTACACGGCGGGGTTTCATGGTAAGTGGTTCATAATTTAAAGTTACTGCTATGAAAACCCCGCCGGGACAGTTTCATTTGAAGTTACCGCCGTGACAAAACTCAAACCCACGTTCAAATTCACTGGTTCGTGGAGACACGAACCATGGCGTTAGAGGTTTGTGGATAGACGAACCATGGCGTTAGAGGTTTGTGGATAGACGAATCATGGCGTTAGAGGTTCGTGGATAGACAAACCATGGCGTTCGGACAGACGCCTGAACAGAAAGCTATTACAAGGTATTTTAAAATTATGGGCAAATACTACATTTTTATAGTCCCCTTCTCCTACCCTATCAATTTAGTAGCGGTGGGTAAATCAATTTCTTTTTCCCATTTGGCTACTACTATTGTGGCTACGGTGTTGCCGATAATATTGGTTAAAGCACGGCCTTCGCTCATGAAGCGATCGATACCAAAAATTAAGGCAATGGCTGCAACAGGTATATGACCAACAGTGGGCAAAGTGGCGGCTAAAACGATAAAGCCACTACCGGTAACACCCGCAGCGCCTTTAGAAGTAAGCAGCAAGACAAGCAGTAATGTGATCTGTTGGCCGATATCTAAAGGCGTATTGGTGGCCTGAGCCAAAAAGATGGCAGCCATGGTTAAATAAATAGAAGTGCCATCGAGATTAAAGGAATAGCCTGTAGGTACTACAAGGCCCACTACCGGCTCGGAGCAACCCACTTTTTCGAGTTTATTAATCAGACTTGGCAATGCCGCTTCAGAAGACGAAGTGCCCAAAACAATAAGCAGTTCTTCTTTGATGTAGGCCAGTAACCTGAACAAATTAAAACCAACCAATTTTAAAATACCTCCAAGTACCACTACGATAAATAAGATACAGGTGATGTAAAATGCCCCCATTAACTGGCCAAGCTGTGCAAGTGAATCGATTCCGTATTTACCAATAGTAAATGCCATGGCTCCTAATGCACCCAATGGCGCAACTTTCATGATGATTTTAATAATGGCAAATAAGCCATACTCTAACGATTGGATTCCTTTTAAAAGCGGGGCCGCTTTATTGCCAATTTTAGACAACGCCAAACCGAGCAGTACTGAAAAAAACAACACCTGCAAAATGTTACTGGTAGATAATGCATTCACAATATTTTCCGGAATAACATGCAGTAAAAATTCACCCATGCTCTGACTTTTACTTTCTGATACATAACTTTCAATGGCCTTTGTATCTAAAGTAGCTACATCAATATTCATACCCACACCGGGCTTCAGGATGTTGATAACTATCAATCCTATAATTAATGCAAGTGTGGTAACGACTTCAAAATAGAGTATGGCTTTTAAACCAACGCTACCCACTTTTTTGGTGTTTTGCATGCCGGAAATACCTGTAACAATGGTGCAGAAAATGATGGGGGCAATCATCATTTTAATGAGTTTTATAAACCCATCACCCAACGGTTTTAGCTTTACTGCAAAATCAGGAAAATACCTGCCAAGCAATATTCCAATTGCTATGGCTATGAGTACCTGGACGTAAAGAATTTTTAAATATTTCATCCGCTGTTATGGTTATAAACTAATTGAGAAATAATTCAACAATGCTGCCTGGCCATTTTAGGGCTTATAAAATCCGTTTACACAGAGCCACTTTAATGCATCGGGGAACCAGTACTTATCCTCCTCCTTATTGTACATAGCAAAGCCATGACCGCCCTTATCGTAAAGAGTAAGATTAGCAGGTACCTTGTTGGCCAATAGCCCATTATAATAGGCAATGCTGTTTCCTACTAATGAAGTCTTGTCGTCTGTAGCATGAACAAGAAAAGCAGGTGGCGTACTACCATTAATATGAAGCTCTGGTGAATAAGCTATTTTTTCTTCATCTGTAAATTTCCCTTCCAGCAATGTGCTTCGGGAAGTAGAAGTTTTTGATGTGAGTGAATCGAGGAAACTAATAACGGAATATATGAGTAATGTAAAGGCGGGTTTATGTTTTTGAAAAGTGGTAGCTGCCATTGCAGTAAGATGACCTCCTGCCGAAAAGCCCAATATGCCAATTTTTGTGGTGTCAATATTCCATTTGTCTGCATTGGCATATACCATGTTTAAAGCCTGAGCTAAATCCTGAAAAGGAGCCAGTTTATAATTGGTATAGGCTTCATCACGCCAGGTTCTGTACTTCAAAACAATGGCTGTGATGCCTGCTTCTGCAAATACTTTTGCTGCCTCATACCCACCATCTTCTATTGACAATCTGGAATATCCCCCGCCGGGGCAAATGATGACTGATGGTCTTAATGGATTGGGTGCTTTTGGCAAATAAACTGTTATGGTGGGATGGGTAACATTGGTTACAAAAGACCTGCCATTTCCCTTTGCTGATTTTGAAGACGTCTCCATATCCGGCACCTCTAAACAGCCGGGAGCTGTGCCGGTGTACAATGGAATTATTTCCTGCGAAACACCCTGCAAGGCAAATGAGCAAGCAATAAAAATACCTAATAGTTTAGCCATTAGAAAGAATATAGAATATTTAGAAGTTGAAAATAACAAAGTCCACCATTACACAACCTCATTCTTATTGGTTAACCGGCGTTTTAACAAATAAGCCGGGTATAGGGCTTGGGGTAGCAGTATTCCTATCCACTTCACTTTGCGGGTATAAAAAACGTTGTGGTAATTGGGCGCCTGCATTCGGCAACACCGGAACCTTCACAAGGGTTTCTGTCTGCGTTCTTCTCATATCGTTAAAACCTTCAATTTGTCCAAAGAAGCTCACATATCGTTCTTCTAAAATTTCTCGTAGTAAAGCCTGATCAGCAGTGAGTGAAGAAGCTGCGGGAATGGTAGCCAATGTGAAAAAAGTACTACCAACATTTACTGTTGCAAAATTGCCAACCGAAGACTGTTTTCTCCAAATAATTAACCTGATTGAAAAGCGGTTATTGGGTAATGGAACAGCATTACTCAGGCCTACCGTTAACGGCAATGTAGAACTGATTGTTTCCCCCGCACTTCCACTAGGTGTGAGGTAGGTAAACGTAGCCCAATTGTCGGTTGAATATGCTACCGCAGCACTTAAGGTTCCGGCACCAGCCTGAATAACAGGTAAGAAAATATTTTGCATGGTAAATGTAGAACCGGAAGCGGTAGTTATATCATACTGAACGTACCGGGTAGTATTATTAAAAGTAATACCCGAAAAAGTGGAATTTACTGTAGTAGTGAGGCCTTCCGCAGCCCAATTGGGATTTGTGGTCGTACTATCGCCATTGGCATTTCCAACCAATCTCATACCCGAACTTCTGTAAACGGGCACAGAGTATCCTGTGGTGGTAACATTAGCCGGGGTTATGGAAGTGGCTCCGGGACCAGTAACACTGCCTGTAGCATTTGAGGTTAATGGGTAGGTAACAAAAGGATTGTTTGAATTTTCAACACCACCTGTACCAAAATCAGCAGCGAGGTAAGGGTCGTATCTGAAAGTGCCGGTAACTGCATACGTAGTGGATACATGTGCACCGGTATTCATCCATGCCCTGTAAGTATTAAGACGGGCAAGACCTGCATTAAAACCACCGCTTTCCCACTGATTACCTATGCTGAGAATCTTTTAATATTAGCGGAAGCAGACTACCGGTTAAATGGTTTTAATGCAGGTCTTGCCCGTCTTAATACTTACAGGG
>JAYUTQ010000139.1:0-4150 GCA_043755055.1 Chitinophagaceae bacterium
CTTTAGGACTTCCGGATATATCAGGTGCTGCGACCGGCGAAGTAGTGTATGCCGTAAAACTTGGCGGACAGGATTTGCCGGGAGAAAACGGTTTATTGAGTATTGTAATTGAAAGAACGGTAAACAAAATAGCATCGGCCAACCTGATAATACAGGATGATGATACTGGGGAAGAGCCTTATGCTTTAAGTAATCAGCCATTTACAAAACCTGGTACAGCAATAGAAATTTCGCTTGGTTACGGCGATGAAACCGAAGCCATTTTTAAAGGAATTATTGTAAGCCAACGAATGAAAATAGACAAGCATAGAAGTGTAATGATACTGGAGTGTAAAGATGAGGCTGTAAAAATGACCATGAGTAAAAAGAGTGCCTACTACTATGAGATGAAGGATAGCGATGTGTGGAGCCAACTGATTAGTAACGCCGGACTTACAGCCGACGCAGAAACAACCAATGTTACACATAAAGAAATGGTGCAATACAATTCGACAGATTGGGATTTTATACTTTGCCGTGCAGAAGCAAACGGAATGTTTGCCATTACCACAGACGGTACTATTACACTAATGAAACCTGTGACGTCGGGTACTGCAGTACTAGCTGCAAAGTATGGAGAAAATGTGTTTGAGTTTGATGCTGATATGGATGCAAGAACCCAATTAAAAAATGTAGCTTTTTCGGTATGGGATGCTGCTGCACAAGAGATAGCAAAGGAAGAAAGTAGTGAACCAACAATGGTTGGTAATGGTGATATGAGTGGCGGGGATTTGTCGTTAGCTATCAGCACTGTACCTTTTACCATAACCCATTCGGGCAAAATAGATACGGATGAAATGAAATCTTTTGCCGATGCAAAACTTAGCAAAAGCAGACTGGCCCGAATGAGAGGCCGAGTAAAAGTACAGGGTACTTCTGACGTAAAACCAGGCGATATTGTAACACTCGATGGTTTTGGAAGCAGGTATAATGGTGATATAATGGCCACTGCCGTTAGGCACGAAATTGTAAAAGGCAACTGGCTTACCGATATTCAATTTGGACTTTCGCCCAACTGGTATGCACAGGAAGTTTCGGTAAACGAACCTCCGGCTGCGGCTATGTTGCCAGCTATTCAGGGTTTGCAGATAGGTGTTGTAACAGCTCTGGAAAGCGATCCGGAAGGTGAGAATAGAATCAAGGTGAAAATACCTATAATAAGTGTGGGTGAAGAAGGCATCTGGACAAGACTTGCTACGATGGATGCCGGAAACAACAGGGGCTGGGTAGTGCTGCCGGAAATAGGTGATGAAGTAGTGGTAGCATTCATCAATAATGATCCTAGAGAAGCAGTGGTAATGGGGTCGCTACACAGCAGCAAGAATCCGCCACCTATAACTGCTACTGATGATAACCATATAAAAGGCTGGACCACAAGGAGCGGAATAAAATTTTTAATAGATGATGATAAAAAAACAATTGAGATAAGCACACCGGCAGGTAACAAGTTGTTGATGGATGAAGACCAGAAAAAAATCCTCATTACAGATCAACATCAGAACTGCATTGAAATGAATAGAGATGGTGTTACCATCAACAGTACCAAAGATATCATCTTAAAAGCAACCGGAGATATAAAGGCAGAAGGCATCAATATTGAAAACAAAGCCAGTGCTGCTTTTAAAGCCGAAGGATCAGCAGGGGCGGAATTAAAAAGCAGCGGACAAACAACAGTAAAAGGAAGTATGGTGATGATTAATTAAAGCCCCTCTAACTCCCCGGTGGGGAGTACAAAACTGTGTAATGAAGATGTTTGGTAAAAGTTGGGGTTGAATCGTAATTCATAAATCGTAATTCGTAAATTAAAATGCCTTTAGCAGCCAGAGCCGGCGATATGCATGTTTGCCCGATGAGTGATGGGCCAAAGCCACATGTTGGAGGGCCTGTAATGCCACCGGGTTCACCCACGGTAATGATTGGCGGGATGCCGGCAGCAACTGTTGGTGGTATGTGTACCTGTGCAGGCCCACCCGATACTATTGCAGCAGGTAGTGCCACCGTAATGATAGGCGGCCAGCCCGCAGCAAGAATGGGCGACAGTACAGCACACGGCGGTAGTATTGTAATAGGTTGCCCTACGGTGATGATTGGATGATAATGGATAATGTGTAAATGGAAAATGGATAATGAAACTCGGGCTTATATAAAATGGTTTTTCTAGTATTCAGATAATTGAAGAATGATTAGGCTCATTGTCAAATTTTCAATTAAATAATTTTCAATTAAAAAAAATGCCCACAGAGCAAAACGAATATATCGGTACCGGCTGGAGCTTTCCACCCACATTTAATACGGGTGGGATGGCACTTGATATGACCTCAGGTATTGTGGATATTGAAAACAGCCTGCACATACTACTTTCAACGGCTTTGCAGGAAAGGGTAATGCAGCCTACCTATGGTTGTAATCTGGATTTTATGCTGTTCCAAAGTATGGACGAACATTTTAAAACTTACATGACACATCTGGTAAAATCGGCCATTACCTACCACGAAGCAAGGATTAAAGCAGACGATATACAAGTGCAGACAGACGATGCCGTGGAAGGGCGGGTACTGATTATTATTAATTATACCGTTCGTTCTACCAACACAAGGTTCAATTATGTATTTCCATTTTATGTAAATTTTTAAAAGTACCAGTTAGTAAAAAATGTAATGTAAAAAAGCTGCTACGAACCCAAACACCCTTTTAGGAGAAGGGGCGGGACAAACCCAAACAGAATTAACAAGCACTATGCCCAAACAGTTGTACGACATAAGGAACTATCCCCAACGCAGCGGAACATCGCAGCCGCAGCGGTACAAGCCTGTGCTAATGGGTGAGGAAGTGGAGATAGATGAACGTACCATTGCTGATTTTATCCTCTTTACACAAAAGCTTTCTAAGTATCTTATTTATTACAATACCAATAATATTCCGCAGGGAGATTGGCAATCATTTTTATACAACGACATTACTTACCAACTTGCAGATAAAAGTGCAGACAAGAGCAGCTATTGGGAAGCCGCATGGAAAGAGCTGATGGAAAATGTAGAAGCCGCAGGTGGCGGCGTTGCTTCAGATACAGATTATAAAAAATACTTTACCTGGCGTTTTGATTTTTTGTATTCACTGCTTGGTAAAATGATGGAGGCTTATGTATATGGTAGGTCTTTACCAGAATGGCAAACGGATTTGGAGGCACTGTACACTACATCGAACCTGAATATTATCGCTTCTTTATTGCATACATACAATACATCTTCTACAGCCTTACTTGTAAATAATGCCGGCACATTTACTTACAAAGATTTACTGCTTTCGCAGAAAATAGCGGTAATGGAAAAGATTAAAGAGTATGGTGAACCGGTAGAAAATTTATTGAAAGTAGAAGACGCTTTAATACCAGACGGTGATTTTATTTTCGGTACAGCCGTTACTGTTTCTGAAAAAGTTACAGCAGCAAGTGAATACCTTAACGATATAGCCACACAGCTTATCAGCATCTATAATGGTGTAAATGCTTTGGCCGAAAAATATCTGAACCTTACCCTTACAGCTTACAATACGCATCAGCCACATGTTGGTCTTTTTTATGCTTATTTGAAATTGAGTGATGAACACCGTCTGGAATTAAATGGCCTTTTGTTAAAGCATTTAGACTTTTACTACAAGCAGGTATTATGTGTAAAAGAAAAAGCATACGTACCGGATGAGGCTTTTATAACTTTTGAGTTAGCTAAAAATATAAACGAACATTTTATTGCAACAGGTTCATTATTAACTGCTGGGAAGGATAGCGGTGGAAAGGATATTTTTTACAAAACCACATCAGATATTTTGGTGAATAAAACAGAGATAGCTGATATACGCTCCTTTATTTTTATTAAAAATAATTTTAAGAAAAATAACCTCACCGCTCCGCTAGGTTACTTTGCCTCAACAGCAGCCAATACGCTTGACGGACAAGGCAAGCCATTGCCGCCCGGTACAAGTTGGGATGCATTTAGGGTAACAGATAGTACTTTTAATAACGATGCAGGAATTGGTATTTCATTTTATGCTGCATTGTTGCACGAAGCTCCGGGAGAAGAAAGGCAATTTGCTTTACAGGCCGAATTTGGTACTG
>JAYUTQ010000140.1:0-4143 GCA_043755055.1 Chitinophagaceae bacterium
TACACCCGTAGCCCTCCATTTACCAACCAATATTATAAAGGTTACCAAAGTAGATTAATATGTACAGCAGGGATAATGACAGTCGTGAAAATCGCTATAATGGCAGGCAGCAGTACAACAGGGCTGCAAACAGGCCTGCGCCAATGCCAGAAGGTTTTGCTTTGTACTATATCGCAGCTATTTGCCCGGATACTGTAAATAGTCAGGTGCAGGTTTTTAAAAAATACATGCAGGATAAATATGGCAGCAGAGCTGCACAAAAGTCGCCTGCTCACCTTACCATTGTTCCGCCTTTTAAGGCCGAAGAAGATATTGAAAAACCATTATTAGATTTTGTAGCCACTTATAATTTCGGAATGGTTCCTTTTGATATCAGGCTTAACGGTTTCAATCATTTCGGTAACAAGGTTGTGTTTGTAGATGTGATGCCCAATGAATCTTTAAATGCCATGGAAAAAGACATCAATATGCAGTTTGGTGTGGAGTTTCCGGCTATTATTTTTCGTACCAAACCCGATTTTCACCCACATGTAACCATTGCTACAAGGGATATACCAGAAGAAAGGTTTGATGAAGTATGGGCTTATTTTCAGCAACAGCAAATAGACGCTTTATACACTTGCAAAGAGCTTTCGGTAATGAAATTAGATAGAGGCGTATGGCAACAATTATAAAAAAGGGAACCGAAACATCTTATTGGTAAGGGTTTGAAAAAAAAGTAGGTTGATTTGAAAAATAAATTTTGCTGCAAAGTTTTGAACCCTATTTTTGCAATCCCAAATAAGGAAGGGAGCATAGCTCAGTTGGTTTAGAGCATCTGCCTTACAAGCAGAGGGTCCGCGGTTCGAACCCGTGTGCTCCCACAGTCAAAATAAATGAGTTACGATTTAAAATCTCGTAACTCATTTTTTATTTCGCCAACAATTTCAACAATCCTTTTTTCTATTGTTATATTTCTAAATAGATTGTTATTCCAATTCGTTAGAAAATTTTTTTTTGTGTTGCTGAAACGTTCTTAACTCACCTTCTTAGGCGGTAGATCAAAAGCAACAGCCTCATGCTCAAAATGGCCATTATGAGAGCCATCGCAAAAGGGTTTGTTTTTAGAAAAGCCACAACGGCAGATGCCTACAACTTCTCTTCCCTGTAAATTATATACACCGCCATTGCGGTCTACAATTTCAAAATCGCCTTCAATCTTTAAAGAGCCATTGTTGTTAACTGTAATCTTTGTTTTTGACATGATTGTTTTTTGAGGTAAAAATAACGGGATTTATGGAATTGGTTGCGGTTATATATTAAACTTTAGTTCAAATCAATTCGAAGTTTTTTATAATGTGGCTACATATTGTGTAATTAAATTGTTGCTTTTTTCATCAAGCACCCTAAAACCCTGACAGTGCGAAAGCCAAGCCCTGTCAGGGTTTGGTATTATCAAACAAAACCGCCACAGTACTATGCTGTGGCGGCTTTCAGAATTATCAACCTTTTCATATCAGAAATCAGAAATCATATATCAAAAATCAAATCAGGCGTACATTTCTAAACGCTGTTCTTTTACCCTTGGGTCGGCCAGGTATTCGTCAAAGGTCATCAGCTTGTCTATAATGCCTTTGGGTGTTAATTCTATAATGCGGTTGGCTACGGTTTGCATAAAAGTGTGGTCATGGCTCGTCATTAGTACGGCACCTTTAAAATTTACCACGCCTTCGTTAAAACTCTGTATGCTTTCCAGATCCAGGTGGTTGGTAGGCTCATCCAGCAGTACCACGTTGGGGTTTTGCAGCATCATGCGGCTAATCA
This sequence comes from Chitinophagaceae bacterium, assembly GCA_043755055.1. Classification (GTDB taxonomy): domain Bacteria; phylum Bacteroidota; class Bacteroidia; order Chitinophagales; family Chitinophagaceae; genus JAZKFT01. The sequence goes on from JAYUTQ010000140.1 coordinate 1,804, forward strand.
TGCAGCGAACTTTTTCGCCACCACTTAGTACGCTAGTTATCTTGTTTACATCGTCGCCGCTAAACAGCATTTTACCCAAAAAGCCACGGAGAAATACTTCGTCCACATCGGTTACATGTGGCGGTACAAACTGCCGCAGCCATTCCATCAGGCTCAGGCCTTTATCAAAAAACTTTGAGTTGTCGTTGGGCAGATATGCTTTGATAGCAGTGGTTCCCCATTCGTAGGTACCGCTATCAGCTTCCGCTTCGCCATTAATAATTTCGAAAAAAGTGGTGATAGCCAAATGGTCTTTGCTTACAATCGCAATCTTGTCGTTCTTGTTTACATCAAAAGAAACGTCTTTAAAAAGCGTTTTGCCTTCCGATGTTTTCTTCATCAGTTTATCCAGCAGCAGTACCTGGTTGCCCAAATCCCTTTGTGGCTGAAAAATAACGCCGGGGTATTTACGGTTACTTGGTTCAATGTCTTCAATCACCAGTTTTTCCAAAGCCTTTTTTCGGCTTGTGGCCTGTTTGCTCTTACTGGCGTTGGCGCTAAAACGGGCAATAAAGTCCAGCAGGTCTTTCTTCTTTTCTTCGTTCTTTTTGTTGCGGTCGTTTATTTGGCGGCTTACAAGCTGGCTGCTTTCGTACCAGAAAGTATAGTTACCGGTGTAGGTTTTTATTTTGCTGCGGTCCACATCGCTAACGTGTGTGCATACGGTATCTAAAAAGTGGCGGTCGTGGCTTACTACAATTACGATGTTTTCGCATTCGGCCAAAAAGTTCTCCAGCCAGAGAATGGTTTCCACATCGAGGTCATTCGTAGGTTCATCTAATAGTAAAATATCAGGATTGCCAAATAAAGCCTGACTGAGCAGCACCCGCACTTTCATGGCACCGGGAATGTCTTTCATCAGCATTTGGTGGTAGCTTTCGGCCACACCCAATTCGGCCAGTATTACGCCGGCATCGCTTTCGGCGGTGTAACCACCCATTTCGCCAAAGGCTTCTTCCAGGTGGGCGGCTTTCATGCCATCTTCTTCGCTAAAATCTTCCTTCATGTAAATGGCGTCTTTCTCGGTCATGGTATCCCACATTTTTTTGTGGCCCATCAGTACGGTGTTGAGTACCGTAACTTCATCAAACTCAAAGTGGTTCTGCTTTAGCACGGCCATGCGTTCGCCGGTGCTTATTTCTACAGCGCCTTTATTGGGCTCTATTTCGCCGCTTAATATTTTTAAAAACGTACTCTTACCGGCACCGTTGGCGCCAATAATGCCGTAACAGTTGCCCTTGTTAAACGTCACGTTTACTTCATCAAACAATACCCTTTTGCCGTAACTGAGGGTTACGTTTCTTGCTGCTATCATGTGTAGTTCTCCTTGTTTTTAAGGCCGCAAAGGTAAGGGTAGGGGGGCAGTAAAAAAGAGGTTGATAAATGTGGTATTCTGATATGGAAAATGTTCAATAAGCAATGTTCAATTTTCAATGTTCAAGTGAGGCTTACAACCTGTCCAGGTATTTTTTCCTATAATAGTATTCCTTCATTTTCAGAAGGTCACTTTCGGGGGTAGTGCCTTCGATGTAATTTTCAATGATGGGTTGAATGGAATCGAAAATTTCCGATTGTAGCTGTTGGGTGCGTTCATGCAATGCTTCATCATTTTCACCTTCCATTTTAAGTTCGTTCAGTTCCATTACTTCCATTAAAAAGGCCGGGGCAAGCTGGTACTTTTCTTCTTCTTCCAGCAGGCCTTTTAGCTGTAGCACATACTTAATGGTACTGTCCGGATTTTGAAATGTTTTAAGAGCCTTGTTGGCCATGGATGAAAGTTCCAGTGCTGCTTCCTGTTCGTCAGGCGTGTCGTTAGAGAAAAAATCGGGGTGGTATTTTTTCTGCAGTTCAAAGAATTTTTTAGAGAGGTTGGTTTTATCTACCGAAAGCGAAACGGGGATATTGAAAAGTTCGAAATAGTTCATGCTGGAAATTTGTGTGGGCAAAGATAGCAGGCATTACAATCGATTAATAATGGATAGAATGTAAGGCAGTAATATGGTTTAAAATTTTCAATGGTCGTTTACAGGTCGGGGTTTCACGTTAGTGTTTAATAGTACAGTGTGGCTGCTGTGAAAACCCCGCCCGGACAATAAGATAGCAGGCATTAGGGCTTTAATTAGTTTTGCATTATTGCCATCGTTTAATGGGTAAAGGGATACTTTCCGCAGCCTTACGAATCGCTTTAAGGGTAGCAGTTTTAAAGCCATCCTTATAACTATCGGTGTAAAAAATTTCTGTTTTGTTTTTCAGAAAATACAGTTTCAGGCTTTCGGATTTCCGGTACCAGGTTGGTTTAAA
>JAYUTQ010000141.1:0-4143 GCA_043755055.1 Chitinophagaceae bacterium
AATAACCGTATTAGCTGGTAAAAAATTCATCATACAAAATAATCTCACCCTTAATAATTGATCAAATACCGGTAAGCATCAGCTTTGTCAAATTTAAAATGTAACACCATGAAACCAGTTAAATCAATAGTAGTTCTGGCAATAATTATCTGCAGTGTTTTACATGCTGATGCCAATAACATCAGCATTACCAATGTAGCCTCCGGCACCAATAGTACGGGCCTGTATTTAAGTTTTGATCTAAGCTGGGAGAACAGTTGGCGTAATAGTACCAACTGGGATGCAGCATGGGTATTTTTTAAATTTAAAGATTACGATGGTACATGGCACCACCTTAATTTAAGCGGTGACAATACGAGCATTACTGCTGGCTACACCATCAGCACAACAGATAGCACAGGTGCTATGATTTACCGCTCAGTTGATGGCTATGGCACTGTAACATTAACCGGGGTGCAGGTAGGGGTAACAAACCTGCCCGGCAGTTTCGACATTAAATCATTTGCCATAGAAATGGTGCAGATACCACAAAATGTACCGTTTTATGTAGGCGATGGAAGTGGTGCTTTTTTTAACATGCAAAACGGCACAAGCGGCACCCCATACCTGATAAATACCATTGCGAGTGCCATTACTTTTGGCACGGCCGCCGGCAATTTAAACGACAACGCAATGGTTACCCCATTAGCCACGGGCTTCCCCATTGGCTATGCCAATACCAACAAGCCCAACTTTATGATGAAACACGAAATAACACAAGGAGCCTACCGAGATTTTTTAAATTGTCTTACTTATACACAACAGGCTACACGTACCTCGGTCGCCCCAAACAGTGGGGTAGGGGTAGCCGCTTTGAGTGGTTTTTTGCGTATGAAAATAAGTATTAAAACAAATGGCGTGGCCAGTACTACACCAGCTGTTTATGGCTGCAATCTTAATGGCAATGGCGTGTACGATGAAGCTACAGATGGCGAATGGATTGCATGTAATTACATTTTAGGAACAGATGTACTGGCCTTCTTAGATTGGGCAGCGCTAAGGCCAATGACCGATTATGAATTTGAAAAAGCATGCAGGGGACCTTTGCTACCCAAGGCCTACGAGTATGCCTGGGGCGATACTGCTATTTCAAGGGTTTCTTACACGGTTACTAATCAAGGAGCCAATAATGAAGGTGTAACTTATACACCTACATCTGTGTTCAATGGTAATGCTACCATTGGAGGCCTGTATAATACCAGCCTGGGTGCATTAAGAGTTGGCATGCATGCCACATCTACCTCCACCAGGGTTACATCGGGTGCTGGTTATTATGGGGTACTCGACATGACGGGTAATGTAAACGACCTATCTGTAAATTCCGCATATATCGCTGGCAGGAGCTTTACAGGTATTAATGGTGATGGAGAACTAAATGCTAGTGGCGATGCAAACGAAGATTACTGGCCCGGCATAAATGGCAATACCACCACAACAACTGCAAACACCCCATATGGCGGGGTAACCGGAACTACGGGCAATGCCGGCTGGGGATTAAGGGGTGCCACTTATAGTCATTCCATTGGCCCAAATACACAGGTTTGTTACCGGCTATTAGGCGCAGGTTCCACCTCAAGGTCGCCGGGTGGCGGAGGCAGGGGAGTAAAGAATTGGTAATGAAATAACAGCATTAACACTGGCTTCTACTTATCCACTTTTGCAGCACTGCTTTATATACTCATTTGCCAACCCTTATTTTTGCCGGTATGGACTGGAAAAATCTACTCACACATTGGCCGCTGTTTATTTTTATAGGGCTTTGCCTAATTACGGGCATTCAGCTATTTTACTACGGTTATTTCTTTTTTCGGCTGGCTTTCTATAAGCAGAAAGCTAAAACTCAATCCATTACTCATCCTGTTTCGGTGGTGGTATGTGCCAGAGATGAAGCCAATAATCTGGAGCAAAACCTGCCCGAAGTACTGATGCAGGATTATCCCTACACCCATGAAGTAATTGTGGTAAACGATAACAGCCACGACGATACCAAGTATTTTCTGGAAGAAATGGAAAAGACTTTCCGCCAGTTAAAATCGGTAACGCTTACACAAGAAGCCGTACACATTCCGGGCAAAAAATTTCCGTTAAGTGTAGGAATAAAAACAGCTAAGTATGGTGTTCTGTTGCTTACCGATGCAGATTGCATACCTGCCAGTAACCAATGGGTAGCCAGGATGCAGGATGGCTACAGCGATGGTAAGGAAGTGGTGCTTGGCTACGGGGCCTACCATAAAAAACCGGGGTTGCTTAATAAGCTGGTTCGGTTCGAAACGTTTCATGCAGCACAGCAATATTTTAGTTACGCTTTAGCCGGTATGCCTTACATGGGCGTTGGCCGCAACCTGAGTTATAAAAAAGATTTATTCTTTACCCACAAGGGTTTTAGCAGTATGAACCATGTGCCCGGCGGCGACGATGACCTTTTTATAAACAAAGTAGCTACAGCAACCAACACCAGCATTGTGCTGGATAAAGAAGCCTTTACATTAAGCGAAGCACCTAAAAACTTTGGTGCCTGGTGGCACCAAAAAAGCAGGCATTATAGCACATCCCGATTTTATAAAAGAAAACATCAGGTATTGCTTGGCGTATATGCTTTAAGCCAATTTTTATTTTACCCGCTGCTTGCAGCAAGTATTATTTTTTATTGCTGGTGGCTGGCATTATCTGTATTTGGGTTGCGGTTTATAACACAAGCCATTGTTAGCTACAAAACCATGAAAAAGCTACATGAACAAGACCTGTTCCCCTTGTTTTGGCTGCTGGATATCTGGCAATTTTTCTATTACCTGATATTTTCTGTAACACTAATTAAGAAGCCTAGAAATATTTGGAAGTAAAACCAATGTGCAAATGTGAGAATATGCAAATGTGCAAATGAGGGCAGTAAGAGAATAGATTAACCAAATTTTTGAGCCTTGATTGGGCGACATTGGTGAACGTTATTAATCCCGTTGCATTACGGTACTCCATTCAAGTTAAGTTGCTACTATTTAACCAATCTAAACCGCTATTTTTTTCGATATCAATCATTTACAATTTACCAAATCTCAGTCCACTCACAACTATCACGGTTTTCATTTGCACATTTGCATATTTTTCATATTTGCACATTATGGTTCTAACAAAATACTTTGCCGATTTTACCCCAAACCAACTGGAGCAATTTACCCAACTGGAAGCTTTGTATACAGAGTGGAACGAAAAAATAAATGTCATCAGTCGTAAAGACATTGACAGCCTGTACATGAAGCATGTGCTGCATAGTCTTAGCATTGCTGCCATTTTCGATTTCCAGCCGGGTATGCAGGTGGTAGATATTGGCTGTGGTGGCGGGTTTCCGGGTATTCCGCTGGCTATCTTTTTCCCTGAGGTTAAATTTCACATGGTAGATAGCATTAACAAAAAACTGAATGTAGTTAGGGCTGTAGCCGATGCCATCAACTTAAAAAATGTAACTGTAGAACATACAAGGGCCGAGGCCATAATTGGCCGCAAATTCGATGTGGGCATCAGCCGTGCTGTGGCGCCGCTTAAAGAATTGATGCATTGGAGCAAACCTATTATTAACCGCAATGCTAATTTTAAAAGCCCCGATGCAGATGCTCTTGTACCAAGAGGATTGATTTGCCTGAAGGGCGGTGACCTTGCCCAGGAAATTAGCGACAGCGGCGTAAAACCCCTCGTTTGGCCGATTAGCGATTTGTTTGACGAAGAATTTTTTGCAGAAAAGTTTGTGCTGCAGGTGCGGTAAGGTTAAGGTTCATTTTAATAGCCTGTTCATCCGCTAACTTTGACACTTAGAAAATGCTTGTAACATGAGTGAAACAACAAACCGGCCACTAAGGGTTTTGGTAGCCAAAGTGGGCCTCGATGGTCACGACCGTGGCGCAAGAATTATAGCCACAGCCCTTCGGGATGCCGGTATGGAAGTGATTTATACCGGCCTTAGGCAAACGCCTGAAATGGTGGTAAATGCTGCATTGCAGGAAGATGTGGATGCCATCGGCATCAGTATTTTAAGCGGTGCACACAATACCGTTTTTCCAAAAGTAATAGCCTTAATGAAAGAAAAAGGAATGAACGATGTGCTGCTTACCGGCG
>JAYUTQ010000142.1:0-4141 GCA_043755055.1 Chitinophagaceae bacterium
TTAGTGGTAATTCGCCGGTGTGCTTCTGCATTTCGTAGTGCATACTTTCTTCCTGAATTTTATTTCGCTGGTACATTCTTTCCATGGCTCCCAATACACCGCCACGGTCGGTAAGCCTGTCAAACTCCGTAAGCACGGCTTCTTCTATCAGGTCGGTAAGTTCTTCTATTATAAAAGAACCCTGTATAAAGTTCTCTGTTTTGGCACTTCCAAGTTCCCGGTTAATAATAAGCTGAATGGCCATAGCCCGGCGAACACTTTCTTCTGTAGGCGTAGTAATTGCTTCGTCATAAGCATTTGTATGCAGGCTGTTACAGTTGTCGTAAATGGCATATAGTGCCTGCAGTGTGGTTCTTATATCATTAAAATCTATCTCTTGTGCATGCAGGCTTCGGCCGCTTGTTTGTATATGGTATTTTAGTTTTTGGCTGCGGCTGTCGCCATTGTATTTATGCTTGATGGCTTTGGCCCAAATACGCCTTGCCACACGGCCAATAACGCTGTATTCCGGATCCATTCCATTGCTAAAAAAGAAAGAAAGATTAGGGGCAAAATCATCGATGTGCATACCACGGCTCAGGTAATACTCCACAAACGTAAAACCATTGGATAATGTAAAAGCCAGTTGGGTAATAGGATTAGCACCTGCCTCTGCAATATGGTAACCGCTTATACTTACGCTGTAAAAATTACGCACCTTGTTATCAATAAAATATTGCTGTACATCACCCATTAATTTCAATGCAAATTCCGACGAAAAAATACAGGTGTTTTGGGCCTGATCTTCTTTTAAAATATCGGCTTGCACTGTACCTCTTACTTGTTGCAAGGCCTTTTCTTTTAGCTGTGCATACACTTCGGGTGGCAGTACTTCGTCACCACTCAGGCCCAATAGTTTTAAGCCCAAACCGTTATTGCCCTCAGGCAATCTTTCGGGGTAAGAAGGGTTGTAGTAAACAGGTGTGGAAACATGCTCAAATTTATGTTTCATAGCAGCAGCTACTATGTCCCACTGTCCGTTTTCTGCTATCCATTTTTCACATTGCTGATCGATGGCGGCATTTAGAAAAAATGCCAATAGCATAGCTGCCGGACCATTAATAGTCATGCTCACAGAGGTTTTCGGGTCGCACAGGTCAAAGCCGCTGTATAGTTTTTTAGCATCATCCACATTGGCAATACTTACACCACTATTGCCTACTTTTCCATATATGTCGGGCCTGTTTGCAGGGTCTTCGCCGTATAGTGTTACGCTATCAAAAGCGGTACTGAGGCGTATGGCAGGCTGGCCAAGGCTTACATAATGAAAGCGCTTATTGGTACGTTCCGGTCCACCTTCTCCTGCAAACATTCTGGTAGGGTCTTCACCTTCTCTTTTAAGCGGAAATACGCCGGAAGTATAAGGAAATTTACCCGGAAAGTTTTCCTGCACCCGCCACCATAAAATATCTCCCCAATCGCTGTAACGGGGCACGGCTATTTTTGGAATATGAGTGCCACTTAACGATTCTGTAAACAATGGAATTTTAATAATTTTCCCCCTTACATCATATTCATAAAATTCCTTCTGGTAACGGGCCTTTGTTTGTTCCCATTCGTCAACCAGTTTTTTACAAACGGGGAAAAGTTGTTTTTCCAGCCGCTCCTGTATTTTTTTTAGTTCCGTCAGCAATGCTTCATCTTGTGTCATTTCTATTACGCCATGCAACTTATAAAGCTTCGAAGCAATTGTAGCCTGCTCCATGCTTAGCTGATTATACCTGCGTATTTCCTCCGAAATTTCAGAAAGGTAGCGTACTCTTTTAGGTGGTATAATAGTAGCCTTACTACTTGTATCACTTGCATTGGCATGAAACTCAATATTTCCAAAACGGGTGCATGTTTTCTTTTCAATGGCAAGCATCAGTTTTTCAAATAATTCGTTTACGCCACTGTCGTTAAACTGCGATGCGATGGAGCCTACAATGGGCAGGTCTGCATCTTTTGTATCCCAAAGGCCGTGGTTGCGTTTGTATTGTTTTCGCACATCATGTAGGGCATCAAGAGCACCTGCCTTATCAAATTTGTTGATGCAAATTACATCGGCATAATCCAGCATGTTGATTTTTTCCAGTTGCGAAGGCGCACCATATTCGGGTGTCATCAGGTATAGGCTCACATCGCAATATTCTAAAATACTTGCATCGCTCTGTCCTACGCCGGCACTTTCTAAAATAATAAAATCGTAACCGGCATCCTTACAAATATCAATGGCTTCCTGCACCGCGTTACTTAGTGCGGTGTTATCTTCACGGGTTGCAAGGCTACGCATGTAGGCCCTTGGGTGGCTGATGGAATTCATCCGGATTCTGTCGCCAAGCAATGCGCCGCCGGTTTTTTTCTTGGAGGGATCAACAGATATTACTGCAATTGTTTTATCTGTAAATGTGAATAGGAAACGGCGAACGATTTCGTCTGTTACAGAAGATTTTCCTGCACCGCCGGTGCCGGTAATGCCGAGAACGGCCCCCCGGCCCCCGGTGGGGGAGGAAAGCCGGTTGCTGCTTTTTTCATCTACTGGTTTAGAGGGCAGTGTGGTTAGCTTAGACTTTATTTGATCTATTATAAATTCGATATTAGACAATACTTCATCATTTGTAAAACGCTGCACTTCAAAACCCAATTCGTTCAGTCTTTTAGTTCTTTGTACATCACTAATGATCATTTCTGGTAATTGGTGGTAAAGCCCATCAATTTCTATTATATATCCTTTATCAAGGCATACAAAATCGGCAATAAATGAATCAACAATATGCTGTCTTCTAATTTTAAACCCTGTTTGTTTATTACTTAGTTTGTCCCATAGTAGTTGCTCGGCTATGGTTGGGTTAAAACGATGCGTTCTGGCAAACTCTTTTAACCTGCCGTATAGCATTGGGTCAGCCATAAATTGATTTACAGTAATTGACTCACCTGAATTTTTAATAATACTTTCCTTCAAACCTGTCTCTGCCAACGTTATAGCTCTGGCAACTTTTCTGATATCTTTTGCTTGTTGTAACGGTAATTTATCATCCCAATAATTGGAGGCTTTCCAAAAAGGAGCTTCATACTCCATGTCTCCCCCACCCTGGGCCGGGGGGCTTATTTTTTGTAACAAATCTTCAATCATTCCTTCAAGACCCATTTTTCTTCCATCATCAGGACTATAAATTCTGGTAATGCCGTAGTCGTGTAGTTCTTTTATTTCTTGTGGTAAAATGGTACCGCCACCACCGCCAAATATTTTAATATGGCCGCATCCGTTTTGGTCAAGCAGGTCCTTCATGTATTTAAAAAACTCCGTGTGGCCGCCCTGATAGCTGGTAATAGCAATGCCGTGTACATCTTCTTCGATAGCACATTCCACAATTTCGTGTACACTCCGGTTGTGCCCAAGATGGATTATTTCAGCACCTTTCGACTGAAGTATTCGACGCATAATATTAATGGCTGCATCATGTCCATCGAATAAAGAAGCGGCCGTAACAATACGGATTTTATTGTTGGGTATATAACTCATAGCAAGCTGATTTCGTCAACTGCAAAAGTAACGTAAATAGGCGCCAATTGGTTTTATCTTACTGATTCTACCACCAACTTACAATTAAAAATCAGTACACTATTTTAGCTTTTAAAAACCTACTATCAAAAAAATGATGTTAGTTATTGTTTTCAAGATGTTTGTGTTCAATCAAACATTTTGCCAAACAACCAAGGTTTTAGAAGAAGGAGGTACGGTTACCATAAACGGCCTGAAAGTGGGATTTCGTATTGTAAACGAAAGCAGCAAAGCGGCTGGAAAAAAAGCGTTTGTCCGTTATGAACTTGTGGTGGTTGGAAGTAACACAGCCTTTAACAAGTTGTATCGCAATGAGGAAGATGATGTAACTTTTTAATCAAGCAAAGAGGGAAACATTGGAGCTACCTTTTATTTTAGGAACGGCAATGGAAAAAGATTTACAAGCAAAGAGGGAAATATTGGCGCAAAAGAATGGTGGGTGCCTATAAAAGTTACAGAACGAAATAGTGCCGGCAAGGATGAAATTAGAACAAGGAGGAGGATGGCCGGCTATATGTTTCGCAATGGAGAAAACCTTGAATCGGAACATATTATACTGGT
>JAYUTQ010000143.1:0-4141 GCA_043755055.1 Chitinophagaceae bacterium
TCTTGATTGTCTATTGCTTACTGCCATTTGACTCACTGACCTATGAAAATCATTCCGGCTTTGGCATTTTGCCATGGTTTACAATCCAGCCCAGTAATAGCCAGCCTACAATAAAAAATACACCGCCAATCGGGGTGATAGGCCCTAGCCAACGAGCTGCGGGTCCGCCAAATGCCTTAAAATAAGTCATTAAATACAGGCTGCCGCTAAATAAAAAAATGCCCCCAATAAAAAACCTGCCAGCCCATAATATAGCCGGGCGGTGAAATTTTCCGTATAAGGATGCAGCCACAAATATGGCAACCACATGATAAAACTGGTATTGCACTCCGGTTTGGTACACAGAAAGTTCGTCTGTACCTAATTTTTGTTTTAAGGCATGGGCACCAAAAGCACCCAATGCTACTGCAAATGCACCTAACAGCGAACCAATCATCATTAAACCTCTATGCATGTCTAAGTAATTTTTCAAATGTTTCTATGGTGGGAAACGGATCTTCTATTATAAAATGCGATTTATTGTAAGCTGCCACCCTATTAACCATCAGCTTCGACAGGATGTCGATTATCTCGTCTTCTGATGCGGCGTTTTTAATCAATGGGCGTTTGTCTTTGCCGGTAATCAGCCTTTCGGCCAGCACCTGCATAGATGGACGCAACCAGATAACAATTCCGGTGGCGGTCATCCAATCCATATTATCGAAAAAGCAGGGTGTGCCGCCGCCGCAACTCATTACATATTTGCTGTAATCATTGTTGAGTTGCCGAAGGGTTTGCCGCTCCATTTCTCTAAAATTGGCCTCTCCCTGCTGCTCAAATATTTCGTTGACGGATTTCTTTTCGGCCAGTTCTATGCCCTTATCCAGATCCAGAAACGGGTAGTGAAAATGAAACGCCAGTTGACGACCCCAATAGCTTTTGCCGGAACCCATCAGGCCAATCAGAAATATTTTTTGCGGAAACAAAGACATGTCGGTAAAAGTAAGTTGCCAGCTTTTAGAATGGACGGGATTTTTTTGGGGAGGGGGGTAGATGTCCCCCATTTGGGTTGAAGTCTTTATTGCGAATTAGAAGGTTGATAAAGTTTTGTATTGGGGGTGGATTTATCTTAGCGTTAGCTACAATTTTAAAGACAATTCCTAAATTATGATTTCAAAGAAATTATTGACACTTCTCCTCTGTTTTGGGCTACTAACAAATGTCTATTCTCAGAAAAATTTTAAAACATTTTTTGTAAAAGGTTTTAGCAAAAACAATTTAGAAGTTTTGGACTGGGGTGGAAAAGGGAAGCCAATTTTCTTTTTAGCTGGTCTTGGAAATACACCACACATATTTGAAGACTTTGCACCAAAATTCACCAATAATTTTCACGTTTATGGTATTACAAGACGTGGATTTGGAAAATCAGAGAGAGTAAACATTGGCTTTAGTACAGATACTTTATTACAAGACATTTTAAAAGTAATGGACAGCTTGTCATTGAAAAAAGTCATTCTTATTGGCCATTCCATTGCTGGGGACGAAATATCAACCTTTGCAAGACAGTTTCCAAACAAAGTTTCAGCAATTGTATTTCTTGACGCTGCTTTAGACCACGCAGGTAATTTTGATTCTCTTTTAGCTCCCTATCCTAAACAACCACAGCCAGACAGTAATTTTAAGCCTACACTCAAAAACATTATCGACTTTGATTTCAAAACGCATCGCTTTAAATTTCCTGATGGAGAACTAAATACATTTGGCAAGTTTGATAAAAATGGACTTTTCATAGAAGATACAACAATAGGCTTGGCTTATTCCGAAGTACTTAAATACGTAAAGACAATTTCTTACAAAGGTATTAAGTGCCCATCCCTGGCTATTTATAACAATGCACCAACAGCACCTGAACGTTTTAGAACTTACTATTTACTTGACGATGCAAACAAAAAGATTGCAGATGAATGCACAAAGCGTTGGTATAAATATTATCAGAAAGAATTAAATCGTTACAAAAAAGAATGTGAAGGTTGTTTGGTAAAGGAAATACGAAATTCTCATCATCAATTGTTTTTATGCAACCCTAAAGAGACAGAACTTGCAATTAAAAACTTTTTAAAAAAATTATAGACAGAAAAACTACCCTGCTGGTCTCCTCACCAACCACGGCGGTGGAGCTAAAAACTTTACTTACACCCAACACAATCAAGCACATGCTTACCATTGACAACTACCTAGACAGCCACTATATACACAGAAGCAATTGGTTAAGAGCGGCTGTTTTGGGTGCCAATGATGGCATCATTTCTATTTCAAGCCTTGCAATAGGTGTGGCTGCTGCAAGTGCTACGAGAGAACCCATTGTGCTGGCAACCGTGGCCGGGCTTGTAGCCGGTGCATTGTCCATGGCTGCCGGTGAATATGTATCGGTAAGTTCCCAGACAGATACCGAAAAAGCAGACATTGAAAGGGAAATAATAGAGCTTAAAGAAATGCCCGAAGAAGAGTTACAAATACTGGCTCAGATTTATGAACAGCGGGGACTTAAAAAAGAAACAGCCATGCAGGTGGCCCTTGAATTAACAGCGAAAGACGCATTGGGAGCACATATCAGAGATGAGTTGGGTATCAACGAGATTAGTAAGGCCAATCCCATTCAGGCGGCCATAGCATCGGGGGCAGCATTTACGCTGGGTGGCGTGTTGCCGCTATTGGTGATACTTTTTGCTCCGGTAAAAACAATGGAATATTGGCTCTACACTTTCACTACTATTTTTCTGATTGTATTGGGTACCATTGCTGCCAAAACCGGAGGTTCCAGCATAAGAAAAGCAGTGTTACGCATAGCTGTTTGGGGTACCATTGCCATGGGATTATCCGCATTGGTGGGCTATCTTTTTGGTGTTAGGGTGTAGTGGTAAAATAATTAAGACCTAGCAACTGCCGCCGTGGTTCGTGTCCTCACTAACCACTGAATTTGATGAATGCTTTGATTACATTTATATTCATTAAACTGTTCAAAATCAATATAATCCGCATTTTCTGTACATAATTCGAAAGCCGCTGATATTCGTGGTTGGTGAGGACACCAACCACGGCTGGGATTCATTATTGACTTGATACAACCCAACTAAACGATAAGCGAAACCGAAAACCATAAACGTGTTTTATAATCCTCTTAAGCCATTCTACCTTTTAAATTGGTAACATGCGTTTGTAAAGTACTCACCACATTGGCCAGATGGTTTACATCAAAATTGGGGCGGCCCGTGGGTTTGCTGATGATGAATTGGGTTTTCCAAAATTCCATTACATCCTCGGCATTTACATTGTACGGTGCGTAGGCGGGGTTATCGCTTATTAAGGTCAGTTGTCTTTTAGTGCGGCCATTTTTTTCTACCCTTTTGTAAACAATACCTTCTGATTTGCTGACTACGATATAAGTGTCATTCGTTTTTACATCGTCCATATTTTGAACTTTTTCACCAACGATGATGCTGCCGCTTGGTGTGGGCAGCATACTGTCGCCGAGTATTTCGAAAGCCCTGTAATTACCGGGGCTAAGCATCGGCAATGTAAAAGTATTGAGTTCATCTATAAAACCGGGATCGCTATAGCCACTCATGTAACCGGCCGCAGCTTTTACCGGCACCAAATGGATAACGCCTGCTCTGTCAACACCAAGCTTGGACTGACGGCGCTTTTGTATAAAATCCTGTTTGGTTTCTGTTAAGTCATTAAAAAGAAACTCTTCCAGAGACAGGTTAAACATGTCGCAGATTACCTGCATTACTTCGAGGCGTGGCTCGGCACGTTCTTCTTCGTAAGCACCCACAAGAGAACGCTTAATACCCAGCACTTCTGCCATTTCTTCTTGTGTAAAGCCTTTTTGTTTGCGTAAGTATTTTAAGTTTTGTCCGGCCTTGCTCATGGCTAATAGGTTTAGTTGTCGGCTAAATTAGTTAGTTATACGGATACGGAGAAAATTATTTTAAAATACTGTACTAAGAAATAGGCAGCAGGTGTAATCAGAGAACGTATTTTTGATGTCTGATTTCTAATGTGTGATTTCTGCTTTGGGTGTGGATTGGGTTCTGTTTCCTAAAGGGAAATTTGGGGTGTGATGGATTTTAATTTTGTAGAGACGCCATGCTGGCGTCTG
>JAYUTQ010000144.1:0-4137 GCA_043755055.1 Chitinophagaceae bacterium
TCGATTAGATGTAGATAAACTGCAATCACTGCTGCCTTGCCAACTAACCCACGCAACTGACTTAGAGCTGCCCTTAGCCTTGTTTTAACAGTACCTAAAGGAATACCCTGCATTTTAGAGATTTCATCCTGTGTTAGACCTTTAAAATAAGAGAGATCAATTAATTCTCTGTATTCAGGCTTAATATTTTCAAGGAGTTTTCGTAAACCGATCTGATCAATGTTCTGATTTACACTTCCTGCACTTTCATATACGGCTTCTGTTACCTCACGGTTTTGTTGGCTATTTCTATAGCCCTTACTTCTTACTGTATCTATAGCCTCATTACGTGCAATATTCAGCATCCAGGTGTAAATGCGGCTTTTTGTAGCATCGTAACTTTCTATTTTTCTAAATATATTTACATACACTTCCTGTAGTACATCAGAAGCCAAATCACGGTCTGGCACAATATTCAGGATTACGGCAAAAAGGGCACCGCTGTAATTATCGTATAAATAAGAGAAGGCCTTATTGCTTCGTTGTTTTAACAAAGCAACCAAATCCTGTTCAGTATATTTTACTATATCGGTCAAAGAAAAATGTTGAATGATTAATGATTGACGTTGTGTTACAACGACACTTTCCAATTAAAAATATTCGCCTTTTTTCAGTCCACGGATGCACGGTAGGCTTCAGCATCCATTAATCCATCAATATCGGCTGTATTTGCCACTTCCACTTTTACCATCCAGCCTTCGCCATAAGGATCAGCGTTTACAAGTTCGGGTTGGTTTGCAAGTGTAGGGTTGGTTTCCAGAATTTTTGCAGCCACTGGCAAAAATAAATCACTAACTGTTTTTACTGCTTCTACTGTACCAAAAACGGCTTCTGCCTCAAGGCTTTTGCCAATGGTATCAATGTCTACGTAAACAATATCACCTAATTCTCGTTGGGCAAAATCTGTTATGCCTATTGTGGCAATGTTGCCATCTAAAGAAAGCCATTCGTGGTCTTTTGTATATTTAAGGTTGGCAGGAAAATTCATGAAATGTTTTTTTATTTTTTTATAGAGATAAAATTAACAGGAAGATTTGAACCAGATAAAACTTTATTTGGCTTTCTTTTTTACTGTGGGTTTAGTTCTGGGTTTTCCGGGTGGTTTATTGGCTTTTTTCCATAGTTCATCAAATTCCGCACCGGTAAGTATTTTCATTTTCATTCTTGAGTCTGCAATGGGCCTGTCGCCGGGTGCAGTAGGTACACTTGCTATTTTATCTACTACGGCTAAACCTATTTCTACCTCGCCAAATACAGTATAGTTTTGATCTAACATGGGTGTGCCGCCTATCTTTTTATAAACTGCCTTTTGGGATGCCGGTATCGGCGCCATTGCAAGCTCCTGATCATTGTATTTTTTACCTTGTACAATGTAAAACTGGCAATTGCTGCTTGCTTTCTCGGGATTACCGTCTCTGGCAGCGGCTAAAACGCCCTTTTTATGAAATAATGTAGGCCTGAATTCGGCAGGTATCCTATCACCGGGAGCTGATCCCATACCCAACATTTCTCCGGGCTGTGCATTTTTACTATTTGGGTCTCCACCCTGAATCATAAAACCTCTTATTACGCGATGAAACATCAAACTGTCGTAAAAACCTTCGTTTACTTTAGCTATAAAATTATCACGGTGTAACGGTGTGCTGTCGTAAAGGCGAATGACCATGTTGCCACTATCTGTAGTTACCAGCACCCGGGTACCGGCAATTATTTTTTTAGTGGTAGTAGCCACTTTGGCTGGTAATTTTTTGGGAGTCACTTTTTTTTTGGGTTGAGAAAACACATGGCTTGTACAGATACAAACAACTAGAAAACAAACAATTGTAGCAAATCGTAATCTCATAAATCCTTATGGTTTTGTTGATCAAAATACAAAAGAACATGGTCTTTTAAAAAATCTTCCTGTTCTTTTAATTGTAGCGAAGGTAAAGGTTTCAGTTGTTTGAAATGTGGCCATCCATCCTCATCCTTTCCCTCCATTACATAATAGCCACTGGGAGATAATATGGTGCAAACGGCCACATGCATCAAGTCTTGTTTTTGTTCTTTGGTAATTTTTTCGGCAAACATTTGCAACTCCTGCAAGCCTATCAGGTATAGAATAGCGTCCATGTCGGGCTTTTTACCAAAGTGTTTTACCAGTTCAGCTTCAAAGTTCCACCAGCGTTGTTGCAAATCTTGAGAAGGGTCTGTCATCATACGGTTGCAAAAATAGCTATCCACCGCAGGTGAAACTTTTATATTTGCAACCTATATTAGATTAAGGCCACCAATAACACGAATGAACACGAATAAGGGGTGAAATTTAATTTGTGGTAATTCGTGTTATTTGTGACGAAAAAAATGTGGCAAAACTAAAAAGAGATGATTCAGATACAAACCATAAGAGAAAATGCAGCCTGGGTTAAAGAGCGGTTGGCGGTAAAAAATTTTAAAGACCTGCAACTGGTAGATGAGATTGTGGCCCTGGACGAACAACGCCGTAAAGTGTTGTTTGTAATGGAAGAAAACAAGGCCAAACAAAACGAAGCCAGCAAGGCCATTGGCGAACTTATGCGGAGTGGTAACAAGGAAGCCGCCGAACAACGCAAAGCCGAAGTAAGTGATTTGAAAGCTGCCATTACTTCATCCGAAGAAGAACTGAAACAACTGGAAACAGCACAATTTGACAAACTGGTTTTGTTGCCAAATACTCCCGGGTCCCAGGTTCCAAATGGTAAAACCCCGGAAGAAAACGAAGTGGTACGTAGCGGCGGCATGGTTCCGGAGTTACACGCAAACGCAGTTCCACACTGGGATTTGTGCAAACAATACAACCTCATAGATTTTGAACTGGGTACAAAAATTACCGGTAGCGGCTTTCCGGTCTATATTGGTAAGGGAGCCAAATTGCAGCGTTCTCTCATCCAGTTTTTTCTGGATTATAATACCGATGCAGGTTATACCGAATACCTGCCGCCATTTATGGTGAATGAAGAAAGTGCCTTTGCCACCGGCCAGCTGCCGGATAAAGAAGGGCAGATGTACCACGCTACAGTAGATAATTTTTACCTGATACCAACGGCTGAAGTACCTGTAACCAATGTGTACCGGGATGTAGTGCTAAAAGAAGAAGACCTACCCATAAAAATGACGGCTTACAGCCCTTGCTTTCGCCGGGAGGCCGGCAGTTATGGTAAAGATGTGCGTGGCCTTAACCGCCTGCACCAGTTTGAAAAAGTAGAGATTATACAAATAACCCACCCCGATAAAAGCTACGCCGCACTGGAAGATATGGTGCTGCACGTAGAAAAGTTGCTGAACGTTTTGGGACTGCCGTATCGCATTCTTCGCCTTTGTGGCGGCGATATGGGTTTTGCCAGTGCCATTACCTACGACTTTGAAGTTTGGAGTGCTGCCCAAAAACGCTGGCTGGAAGTAAGCAGTGTAAGCAACTTCGAAAGCTTTCAGACAAACCGTTTAAAATGCCGGTTTAAAAGCGAAGGCAGCAAAACACAGTTGTGCCACAGCCTTAACGGTTCTTCTTTGGCCTTACCGAGGATTTTGGGCTCTTTATTGGAGAATTACCAAACGGCAGAGGGGATTGTGTTACCGGAAGTGCTTCATAGGTATTTTGGAAGTAGCAGTATATAGAAATATCGAAAATATTGAAGAGCTGACTTTCTACAAAAAGTCGGCTCTTTCTTTGGGTTAAACCGCCTGCAAAATAAAGTTTCCATCTATTCCAAGTTTTTCGTGGATTGCTTTTAAAAAAGGCACATCTGGTTCACGTTTATTATTCAATATCTGGCTAAGTTTTGGGGCTCCAATTCCTAAAATTTTAGCCAACCCAACCCGGTTTATTTTCTTCTCTAACATTTTTATTTCAATAATTTCTCTTATCGTTTTAGGTATAGGGAATGGATAATGAACTTTCTCATAATCTTGAATGGATGCAGCCATAGCTGTGATGGCAGTGGTATCTTTTTCAGTAAGATTTTCTTCACCTTTTTGCATTAGTGTATGCACCGCTGCCATCACAGCTATGGCTGCATCCATTCAAGATTATGAGAAAGTTCATTATCCATTCCCTATACCTAAAACGATAAGAGAAATTAT
>JAYUTQ010000145.1:0-4127 GCA_043755055.1 Chitinophagaceae bacterium
CGGCATGACATGCTCTCCATCGACCCCGGGTTTTACCCGGGGCTATTTTTGTGTATCCCCTTCGGGCAAGAAAACCACTACTTCATTTTGCAAGGTGTACAGAGTCTGAACCTTGTTCCTTTAAAATTTAATCCTCAAAATCACAACCAATAGGAGCACCCGGCGGTATTGCTTTATGTTCCGGCACTGCTACATCTTTTGGATGGTCTATTCTTTCAATAGCATAAGCGTAATGTGGTTTGTAAGCCGGGTACAATTTCATCTGGGCCTGAATAAAAGTTTTCAACGATTGTAATCTTTCAAAGCAAATAGCTTTTACCTGATAAGTAGCGTTGTTGTTATTCTGAAGCACCTGCATCCAGGTAATCACCATTTGCTGTGTTTGCATTTGTACCTGCTGCGCCAGCCCGTTGGTATTGGGTGTTTTCCATGTTTTGGTGATAATGTAGTCCAGTGTTTCTTCCCAGCCCAGCCTGTTTTCGCTGGCTGAGAAAGGATTCTTTTCCTGTGCTTTAAACTGCACCATGCGGTTGGCTCTTTCGGCATTAAACAGGAATGATAATTTGAAGTTTGTCAGGGCTTCGGCAGCAGCCATCGGGTCAAAACTTAAAAAGGTTCTTTTGCTGAACAATTCCCCAACGCCATAGTACTGTGGTGGCCTTGGCGGAATCATTTGGCTAATCCTATCTGGTATCATAAGCACTTCTGGCTGTATGCATTCAAGAGCGGTTTGCAACGCCTGTACCTGTGTGGCTTTTGGCAGCACCTCTGGTTTTTGTTGTTGGTCGCCACGAACGTTGTAGCTGTAATTCATTCCACCAATTAATTTGCAAACAGCCTCATATTGGTAACGGTGGTAATTGTATACCGGCACCAACATATCTTCCAGTTTTGCCATGGGTGTATTTTCTGTAATGGCTTTTTCGCTAAAATTATCCAATGCTTTTTTACGCACCTGTAACATGTTTTTTAATTCGGCTGTGGCAGATCTGCCATTGTCCCACAAGTGGGCAAAAGGGTGCATACCACCGGCTGCCCTTGCATCGGCATCGGCAATAAATAACAGGCCGTTTTTGGTATTTTCTTCCAGTATATTTTTCAACTCTGCATCTTCATTTTTGCCTGCGGCAAAATCCTGGTAACCGAAGAGAATGGCCCGTTTATCCCAGGCTCCGATTTCGTTGGTATACACATTCGAAAAATCCATTTCACCAGCAGCATTCAGTTGAATATTAGGGTGCGGATAATCCATTACCGAAGCCCGGTCGTTGATGCTGGAAGCATAATTATGCTGCAGGCCAATGGTGTGCCCTACTTCATGTGCAGCCAATTGACGAAGCCGCTGTAATGCAGCCTGCTTCATGGTTTCGGGCACCGGCTTGCCAGTTTCGTATGGCGAAAGAAGGCCGGTAAAAATGAGGTAATCCTGCCGCACACGGAGTGAGCCGAGCGTTACATTGCCTTTAATAATTTCACCTGTTCGTGGGTCGCTGATGGCATCGCCATAACTCCAGCCACGGGTGCTTCGGTGTACCCAGTTTATCATGTTGTAACGGATGTCCATCGGGTCGCAACTATCGGGCAGCAACTTAACGATAAATGCATTTTTATAACCTGCATATTCATAAGCCTGATTCCACCACCGGGCACCATCCATTAAGGCCGAACGAATAGGTTCCGGCGTGCCATTATCGAGGTAATAGGTGATTGGTTTTACAGGCTCACTAACTGCAGCCGAAGGGTCTTTTTTCTGCAGCCTGTGTCGGAGTATAAATATTTTTTCAATGGGTTCGCTGATTGGGCTGCTATAATCAAAATACGAATTGCCAATATAGCTGCTACGGATATCGTAGCGGCGTGGTTTGTAATTGTTATCAGGCAACTGTACAAAAGAAAAATGCTGCCGCACCGTAATGGCTTCAGCCGAAGGCGCTACTGCATTTACAAAATTACCGGCATCAGTACCACCTGTAAAACTGATGCTTGCCTCAAACTCAGTATTCATTGGAAAGTTGCGGGTGTTTGGCAGGTACATGGCACTGCGGGGTTCGCTAAAAACATAGGTTCCCTGTCTTGCTTTTCTGATGGTTTCCGCAGCCTGAAAGGCGTCCCGCAGAAAAAATGGCGTAGCATCTACCAGTACTTTTCCGCTGTCTTCATCTTCGGCAGTAAAGCTCCACAATGTGCTGCTGGCAAAGCTTTCCTTTACCGCCTGTTGTTCTTTTTTATCGTTGGTAATTGCCCGGTAATCGTAATTAGGCTGCACCAGCAAAATCTTTTTGCCCACCCGGTTAAAATATACAATCCTACGGTCGCCAATCTTGCCACGGTCCAGGCCAATATCGTTGCTTCCAAGCCCGGCTGGTAAGGAGTTTACGTACAAAAACTCCTGATCAAACTTGCTGATTTCCAAATACATTTTTCCATTGACTGCATCCCAATAAAACGGCACAAAGCCATCGTACTTTTTCATGGCCTTTGTTTTCTCGGCTATTTTAGAAACCGGTTGGGCAATGTTAACAAGCGAAATGCTTAGCAGCAAAATGAATCCTGATATTTTTCTCATGGGGGAAGTTTGGAGTAAGGTAGAAAGATAGGATGGAATGGGAAAAGGTGGTTGCCATTTATAAAAAATTCAGGCACCCTGTCAGGGCTTGGCTTTCGCCCTGACAGGGTTTTACGAACGTTTGTAAAATGAAGCTGCTATAAATTCGTTCTTTGGGCTTTACTATTTTTTAAAATGGCTTTATGGTCGGGGTTTCACGGTGAGTTGTAGCCATTTAGAGTTGTGGCTGTGACAACCCCTCCCGGACGGAAAGGTGGTTGCCATTTATAAAAAAGGATTTGGTAAGTTCGAAATCTAAAAAGAAAATTAAGGGAATGGTATATGCCGACATTGAGTTAATAAATTCTGAAGATTTAGGTTTGGCACGCCGCCACATTATTGGCGAAGAAGAAATAAAACGTGTACGGCTGCAAATGCTTGCAGATAGCGGTGCTTATATGATGGCCATTAATGAAACAATACAATCGCAACTGGAGCTTCCGTTTATTGAAAACCGGAAAGCTGTAATGGCCGATGGTACCATAAAAGAATTTGAAGTGGTAGGTCCTGTAATGGTAAAATTTTCTAACCGTACTGCTGTATGCAATGCCTATGTACTTGCGGGGGATAGTGAGCCTTTATTGGGTGCTATACCCATGGAAGAAATGGATGTGCTGATTCATCCGTTACGACAGGAATTAGTGGTAAATCCGGAGCATCCTAATTATGCGGTTTTGAAAATGAAGTGAGCAGCTATAGCAAAAATGTAAAATCACTTATTTTTTAGTTTTTAGGGTACAACATTTCACTGCCACTAAAAGGTCGGGGTTTCACGGTGAGATGCGGCTATTCGGAGTGGCGGCTGTGAAAACCCCGCCCGGACGGAATTCATATTTTTCCTCAGCTATAATCGTTGGCCAATAGTTATAGTATTCCCTATAATTTTCTGGCTTTAAGCCAACAATGTGTGCTATTAATTCACATTGTTCGTAGGACAAAGAGTAAAAAGAATTGATTTGAGCGTAATACAATTTATTTAAGATCGAAATCCTATTTCGTGGATTTTCATTTAAAGGAATAACATCAAGAATTCCTGATTGTTCTTTTTGTAATTCATGTGAATCATTCCAGTCTCCTAATAGAAGTTAACAACTATACAACTATCTGCACTTAAATTTCGAAGTAAGTGTGTTGTAGATTCTAAAGAAATTTTATTTTTTTGGAATAGCTTACTAAAAAAGTTCATACTTAAAGGTTCTTTTTTATTACGATTGAAATATTACTGCCCTGTCGGTTTTACTCGGCTGGCGCAGGCCTCCCGGCCTGTGTTGCCCAATTACTTGATTTAAATTCTCGGCCACTACTAAATTTATAATCAAGTAACTCCAAGGCACAGGAAGCCGACACACAAAGCCAACGCCTCATTCCTGCGCCAGCATCAGAGCCCTTCTTCAGGCTGGCGCAGGCCTCCCGGCCTGTGTTGCCAAATTACTTGATTTAAATTATCAAACCCTACACAATTCGTAACCAAGTAACGTTAAGTCACAGGAAGCCGACACACAAAGCCCACGCCTCATTCCTG
>JAYUTQ010000146.1:0-4124 GCA_043755055.1 Chitinophagaceae bacterium
CTTTGAAAATGTCAAAACTGCAACGGAAAAGTTTTTTTTATTTGATATTCATGTTTAGATGATTAAACCCAGAATTTAGATTTTACCATCATGAAAATTTGTAAAATATACATCAAAGGGTTTCAGCAATTTCAGGATGTGGAATTAGATTTCACCAATCCTGAAACAGGGGAACCGTTGGATAAGGTTTGTTTTATTGGGAGTAATGGGACGGGGAAGAGTACGGTTTTGAGATTAATTTCAGCCTTGATTGTAGACTTTCTTAATAAGGACTTTCCATCCATTAGGGAATGGTTATCGTTTGAAAATACTCCTGATTGTAAAATACTTTTTCAGATAACAAATAACTCGAAAACTTATTTTACTTATTATTTTAATAACAATATCGGTTTGTTTAAAGCTGATGAAACGATTATTTCGGTAAACGCTTTAGCCAATAAAATTCTTACCGTTCAAAATGTACAATTTTTTCATGATGCCGATTGGAATGTATTTACGGAAGGGTTATTAAATGGTGAGTTCCTTAATTCTTTTTCCTTTAGAGATAATTCAAAGGATTTGTTGATTTATAGTCCTGCGGAAAGTCTAAAAAACGGATATAATGCTATAAAGGACGTTCCCCAAACTACGGTAAACGAGTCTTTGTATTTTTCACACAACTTCCCATTTTATGCATCAGTTGAATCAGATACTGTGAATGTTTTTTGGAAAATACTTGTCTACAACCTAAGAAAGAGAGCAGAGGAAAGAGATGCCTATGAAAACCTTCCAGAGAACCTTGTAAAAACCAAAGGGCAATTGATTAAGGAGTTTGATGGTATTAGTCCAAAGGTTTTAGAACACTTGAATCTTGTTTGGGATAGAATCCTTTCTAAAGCTGGTTTGTATTTTGATGTAAAGGGTGCAAGTAATCCATTTCAATTAAGCGATAATCTTAAAGCCTACATTAAGCTAAAGGGGAAGGATAAAATAATTCTTTACAATGAAATAAGTACCGGTATTAGAAATTTTATTTTCCGTGTCGGCCATATTTTTTCTCTTTATTTCAACAGAGAAATTGACAGGGGTTTTCTTTTAGTAGATGAGCCTGAAAACAGTTTGTTCCCCGATTTTCTTTTTGATTTTGTTGAGGTTTATAATCAGATAATAATTGATAAACGAGGGCAGAACAATACCCAAATGTTCTTTGCAACCCACAACCCAATTATCGCAGCTCAGTTTCAGCCTTATGAAAGAATAATTTTAGATTGGAATAATGACGGTACAGTATCTGCCAAAAAAGGAATTTCACCTGTAGGTGATGACCCCAATGATATTTTAAGTAACGATTTTGAATTGAAGGATTTAATGGGGCCGGAAGGGCGGAAGATGTGGGAGAATTATGTAGGGCTAAAGAAAAAATTGATAAGAGCAAAAGATGACAAAGAGAAATCAGAATTGATACACGACATTGAAAAAATAGGTAGTCTTTATAACTTTAGTTAGCATGAAGTTCCTTTCAAAAAAAGCAGATTCAATCATACTGGCTCAAGGCATCGTTTATAAACCCAAAGGGGATAATACAAAGCTGAGAGACCTTTTGATTAATGAGCAAAAGAATTACTGTGCCTACACAGAAAAATATTTACAACCTCTTGAACAAGTGGATGTGGAGCATTTTAATTCTCAATTAAAGAAGACAATTGATGATAACTACTATAATTACTATGCGGTAATTACAACAGCCAATAAGTACAAAAAAGATGAACAATACCGGGGTGCATCTTTCTTTCAAAACCCATTTTATCAAGATTCAATGAAGTTAAACGAAAGGATCAGTTTCAGTAATAACATCTATTTTGAAATTGATGAAAACGATATTGAAGCAAAAAATTTTATAGATTTTTTGGGGCTTAATCATCCAAAGCTTTCTGAAGAAAGAAAAAGGCATGTAAAAAGGAAAGCTGCTCATTTCCAAAATGCCGGATTTACTTTGGATAAAATAATAGAGCACTTTAAAGAATATCCTGAGGAACTTTCTTTCATTACAGCAGTAAACGCTGAATTTGAATTTGATTTTACAGAACTTTTAAATTGATTCTATGGAAGGATATTCAAACAATCCAAATAGGCTAATTGACGATTACTATTTCGAACAATTAGAAAATGAATTGGGAGCAGCTTGGCTTATAGAACGATTATTCAATCGAGGCACTATAGAAGACATAAGGGCAATAAGAAAATATTATGGCGACGAGAGGATAAAAAAAGAAGTAGTACAGATTGAATGGCTTAGTAAAGAATCTGTTTCAGCTTTCTCCAATATTTTTCAAATTCCGAAAGAGCATTTTTTAACCTATAAATTAATTCACAGACTTACATAAAATAACCAACCATATGCAATACGGCGATTTCCATTTCCCATTACCAACCAACGAACCGGTACTGAGCTACGCACCGGGAAGCAAAGAAAAAGACTTGCTTAAAAAAACATTGGCCGAACTGAAAAGCCAATCCATTGATGTGCCCATGTACATTGGTGGCGACGAAGTGCGTACCGGCAAATTAGTGCCTATGCACCCGCCTCATGAACGCAATCACCTGCTGGGAAATTTTCATGCAGGCGATGCAAGCCATGTAAAAAAAGCCATCGCAGCAGCCCTTAAAGCCAAAGAGGGCTGGGCCAATATGAGCTGGGAAAACCGGGCCAATATTTTTCTGAAAGCGGCTGACTTACTGGCTACAAAATACCGTCCATACATCAACGGCACCACCATGCTGGGACAGAGTAAAAATGCCTACCAGGCTGAGATAGATAGTGCCTGTGAACTGATTGATTTTTTACGTTTTAATGTTCACTTTCTGAGTGATATTTACCGGCAGCAACCGATCAGCGGCCCGGGAATGTACAACCGTATGGAGTACCGTCCGCTTGAAGGATTTGTACTTGCTATAACGCCATTCAATTTTACTGCCATTGCCGGCAACCTGCCCAGCAGTGCCGCCATGTGTGGTAATGTGGTAGTGTGGAAACCCGCCAATACACAAGTGTACAGCGCCCAGATGATCATGAAAATCTTTAAAGAAGCTGGTTTGCCTGATGGCGTTATCAATCTTATTTATGTGGATGGCCCCACCATGGGCCAGGTTTGTTTTAACCATAAAGATTTTGCAGGTGTACATTTTACCGGCAGCACCGGCGTGTTCAACAATATGTGGGAAACCATTGGAAAGAACATGGCCATGTACAAAAGCTATCCAAGAATTGTAGGCGAAACCGGAGGTAAAGATTTTGTAATAGCCCATAAAAGTGCCGACCCCGATGTAGTAGCTACAGCGCTGGCCCGTGGTGCATTTGAATACCAGGGACAAAAATGTTCTGCGGCTTCAAGGGCGTATATACCAAGTAACCTGGCCGTAAAAATTAAGAAAAAGCTTGTGGCCCAGATTGAAAGCATGAAAATGGGAACGGTCGAGGATTTTACAAATTTCATCAACGCCGTTATTGACGAAAAGAGTTTTGACAAACTAAAAAAATACATCGACAAAGCAAAACGTGACAGCAAGGCCACCATTTTAGTGGGCGGAAATTGCAACAAGAAAGAAGGTTTTTTTATTGAACCCACCGTAATAGAAACCACAGACCCTAAATACATAACCATGTGTGAGGAATTGTTTGGCCCGGTATTGACTATATATGTGTACGATACCAATCAGTTTGAAGAAACACTGGAACTACTCGACAGCACAAGCCCTTACGCACTTACAGGTGCAGTAATATCTCAGGACAGGGCGGCTGTAGAACTGGCTACCAACAAACTACGTAACAGTGCTGGTAATTTCTACATCAATGACAAGCCCACCGGTGCGGTAGTAGGCCAGCAGCCTTTTGGTGGTGCAAGGGCTAGTGGCACCAACGATAAAGCAGGTTCCATCTTAAACTTATACCGTTGGTTGAGTGCCAGAACCATTAAGGAAACCTTTAACCCGCCAACAGATTATCAATATCCGTTTATGGATGCTGAATAAAACAACACACATAAATAGAAGAGGCTGTCTCAAAAGTAAAATGAACGCTCTGAGAATTGCTTAAACGAAAATTGTTTCCATCACCTACCCGAATAAAAAGAGGCTGCCTCATACTT
>JAYUTQ010000147.1:0-1876 GCA_043755055.1 Chitinophagaceae bacterium
ATTTTTTAGAAGCTTCTTCCATAATAATTTGCATAAAAGCATAAGTGCTTAACACACGTTCCTTATAAGGCTTTAGCATGTGCGTTTCGGGTACAAAACCAATGCATTGCCATAACGCCGCATAACCACTACTGTAGCGGGGCGGATCGTAAAACTGCTCCATACCTCTGTCCGGACTTGCGGTTTCAAAATTGACATACGGAAACATATCCCAGCTTTTCTCCTTCATTCCCTGGTACAATGCCGGTTCAAAACTTTTGCGGAGCCAATTGCCAAGTTCGCCTCCTAATTTATCGTACTGCGTTGTAAGCATGGTTATGGTATGCTGATAATCTGCACCATCACTTACATGGTTATCTATCAAAATATCAGGATTCAGCCAGTGAAATATCTGAGCAAAAGATTTGGCTTCTTTACTGTCGTTTTTTGTAAAATCACGGTTCAAATCCAGGTTTTGGCTATTGCCACGAAAACCATACTCTTTCGGGCCGTTTTGGTTAGCACGGCTCGTAGTTCCTCTATTTAAGCAGCCACCAATATTATAAACCGGTATTACGCCAAACACTACATTAGCCGGGGCCTTTATTTTCCCTGTAGCCAAATCCCTAAGAAACATCATGCTTGCATCTATGCCATCGGGTTCGCCGGGATGAATGCCATTATTAACCATTACCACCACTTTTCCCTGACTTTGCCATGCTTTGGTATCAAACTTACCATCCGCCGAAAACAGAACAAGGTGCAGGTTATAACCGGCATCCGTGGGTCCCATTTCTTTAAGTAAAATTTTATTGCTCCCCTTATCCAGTTGTTTGTAAAATCGGATGGCTTCAAAATAGGTAACGGTTTCCAGGCCATTTGTATTTTCGAAACGGGTTTGCAATGGCTGTGCAAAACCCAATACAGCCAAGCATAAAAAAAGGACGGTTATCGAATGCTTCATACAATAAAAATAGAAAAAGCCCCGAAGTTATCGGGGCTTAAAAATATGTGGATGAAAATACCTGAATTACTTTACAGCAGTTGAAGCATTCACTCTTTTAGCAAGTTTGCTCTTTAGATTAGCTGCTTTGTTCTTATGAATAACACCACGTTTTGCAAGTTTATCAATCATACTTGCCACGTTGGGCATTGCGGTTGCAGCTTCACCTTCACCTTTAAGTGCTTTCAGGTCACGGATGGCATTACGGGTAGTTTTGCCATAGTAACGGTTACGGTCACGACGTTTTGTAGCCTGACGAACATCTTTTTTGGTAGCTTTATGATTAGCCATGAATCGAAATTTTTCCTTCTATACTCCCCAAAATTGGGAGGGCAAAAGTAAAGGCAGACGGTTTAAAAACCAAATTTTTTTCAAACCTATTTTGGTACCAGTAAACGACCTGGAAACTTTACATTTATTTCATGAATAAAAAACTTAGGTACAGCTTACTGTCCATACATATCGGTTCTATTGTTTTAATGGTTTTGGGTTGGGTATTACCCTTAATTAGTATCGATATTTTTGCAGAGGTGCCCATTATTGGCAAATATTATTTTTTACAAGAAACACGAAGTGTATTTGGCACCCTGGGGAAATTATTTGAAAACGGCAACTGGTTTCCGGCCGTGCTGATTTTGTTATTCGGCATTATTGTGCCCGTCACCAAAACTGCTTGTATTTTTTCAATCCTGTTTTCTAACAAGGTGTCACAAAAAATGAAGCACTTTATTGCATCCATTAGTAAATGGGCCATGGCCGATGTTTTTGCCATGGGCATACTCATTGCTTTTTTAGCAGCCAACAGCCTGGGGCAAACGCAGGCTAACTTTCATGCAGGATTTTACTGCTTTACTGCTTACTGTATTATCAGTCATACATTGTCTTATGCACTTA
>JAYUTQ010000148.1:0-4112 GCA_043755055.1 Chitinophagaceae bacterium
CCAACAGTACCTGCAGGTGATGGCGCTGTAATTGTAACCCCTGTACCAATGATGGTAACATTGTTAGTAGCAGTAGTGGTTGCAATATAATTAACAACATAACCACCTGCCGGTGAAGTTTCGGTGCCAGCGGCACAAGCCAAAGTAACAGGTCCCGAAATGGCTGTAATTCCATTTAGTGCTGTTATAGCATCTGCAAGTGAAGTATAACTGGCTGCCAATGCTGGTGTAGTATTAGCAGGGTTAGTTACATTAACTGCTACTTGAGCCATAGTTAGGGCGGAGCAACAGAGTGACAGTAAAAACAAGTAAATTTTTTTCATAAAAAAAATTTTGGTTATAAAAAATGGGATGGCAGGCGTTTGGTGTGGCAAGCGTCAAGTTTAATCAATAAATTATTAAACAAACCGAAATGTAGGCAATTTTGCATTCAAAATTTAATCAACAAATAATTTTTAGAAAAAAACGGGTAAATTTTATCAAAAGTGACGTTATTTAATAACCCGGAAAGTTTACTCCTACAAATAAGTTTTAGTATCAGGTGCATAAAAAATCTATCCCAGCAACACTTCACACTCAGCCAGCAATTTTTCTTTATCTATAGCCACCGTTCCTACCTCTTCGCATACAAGGCCACCGGCAAGGTTGCTTATTTCAGCCATCAGGTTTTTATCTTTTGTGGCGGCATACACCAGTGAGGCCACTGCTATTACGGTATCCCCTGCCCCACTTACATCGGCTACGTTGCGTATATGGGCGGGTACTATTTTGGCATCATCCTGCTCTTGATAAAAAACACCCTTTTCGGATAACGTAATGTAGGAAATTCGATGTTGCAATTTTTCATGTAACTGTTTATGTATGGCTACCATATTGGCCTCCGACACTTTAGTGTCTAAAATATTAAGGGCTTCATAAGCCTCTTTAAGATTGGGCTTAAACACATCCACACCTTTATAAGCAAAGAAATTTTTACGCTTCGGGTCTACTGTGGTTACAATGTCGTGTTGCCTACAATGAGCAATCACAGCTGTAATTACAGCTTCTGTTAGTACACCTTTATTGTAATCTTCAAAGATTACCAGTTGCGGTTTTACAGCTTCAAGATGCTCTAATACTTTACTGATAAACTTTTGCTCATTGTCTGTATTTAAATCGTTGGCAAGCTCTTTATCCAAACGCATCATTTGCTGGTTTCGGCTAATAATGCGGATTTTATTGGTTGTAATCCGGTCCTCAGTTTTGAATACGCCATCGGTATTAATGCCTTTTTCTTTCATCATTATCTCAAGCAACAAACCATCTTCATCGGTGCCGGTTACGCTCATCATATACACTTGTGCCCCGAGGCCGCAAAGGTTTAGTGCCACGTTACTAGCTCCGCCAAGGCGGTATTCATTATGGTCAATGGCTACAATAGGCACCGGCGCCTCCGGCGAAATACGATCTACCTTTCCCCACCAATAAGTGTCGAGCATTACATCGCCAATTACGGCAACCTTTATGTTTGAGAAAGAATTGAAAAGGGATTTGAAATTCATTGTTCCGGTTTTTAGCAAAAAACGCTAATTGCGTTATCACATTATGAACTGCTATTTTTTCGATATAGAAATTTGTTTGTTACGCTCTATTCTTTCTTTTGCTTCAATTAATATACTATGTATCTTTTTTTTCAATTCGCTTTTTGGCGGAAGTTCTGTCCAGTATTCAGCTACCATAATGCCGTCTTTGTGCATTTCTAATAACTCTATTTGCTCCCTGCTACTTTCAGCACATAGGATTAAGCCAACTGGCTGCAACTAATAGTGCTACGTTCTAAAGCTTTTGAAGCAATTTGTTTACGTAAATCCCTTACTCCTAATATTTGTATTGCAGATGTTTTAGCATAATACAGTTTTGCATCATAATTCTTTAGCGGTAATAATTCTACGAAATGCGACCAACTCAATTGTCGTGACAGTGTAACGACAATTGAGTTGTCTTGAAACTGCTCGGCAAACTGTAACATCCGCCTTACATTTTTCTCAGTAAAATTTTTTCCATACCGTATTTCCAATTGTGCCGACAGTGTCGACACAATTCGTTTTCCATAATCCGCTCTTTTATTTTGTAGTATTTCCTGATTAATTCGTTTACCAACGTTCCAAAACAATATGGTAACCATACTATTGGCATGCACAGCTACTTGCCCTTTACTTTCCTCTATCAGTTGAGAAAGCTCCTGCAATAAATGCAATTCGGTAGCTGTAGTCGATTCCCTTTTAATTGTTTTAGCCATAAACAGTATTAGTAGAAATACAAACGCAAAATTGAAAACGGTTGTTTTTTACGCCTTTTTCTTACCAACCGCTATATAATAAATAGGAATACCTATCAGCACCAATCCAAGGCCGGGCCAGGTAAACTGTGGTTTGTAAATTAGTAATAAGGTACAAAAAACAAGCCCCATAACAATGTACATAGCCGGCAAAAGCGGGTAGCCAAATGCTTTGTACGGTCTTTCCATTTCGGGGCGTTTTTTACGTAGTATAAAAATACCTGCAATGGTGAGCACATAAAAAATAACCACCACAAACGACACGTAATCAAGCAGATCACCATACTTACCACTCATACAAAGCAGGCAGGCTACCAGGCACTGAATCCAGAGCCCGTAGGCTGGCACGGCGTTTTTATTAAGGTCGCCGGCCTTCTTAAAAAACAAGCCGTCTTTCGCCATAGTATTGTACACCCTTGCACCGGCTAATATCAATCCATTGTTACAGCCAAAGGTGGAAATCATAATCATAACGGCTATAATTTTTGTACCGATTCCACCAAAAATTACCTGCGAAGCAGATACAGCAACACGGTCTTTTTCGGCAGATGCTATTTCCTGCAAAGGCAATACACCTGTGTACACAATATTGATAGAAACGTAAATAATGGTAACGATTAAGGTTCCTAAAAAGAGGCTGAGGCCAATATTGCGTTTCGGATTTTTTATTTCGCCGGCTATAAAAGTTACATTGTTCCAGGCGTCGCTGCTAAATACAGAACCTACCATAGCTGCGGCTATGGCACCCATGGCAGCAAGGCCGGCATATTGGGTAAAAGTTCCATCTTTTGCCATGCTTTGTAAATGCCAGGCATCTGTCCAGTTGGCAGTAAACACATCGCTTTTAAACATAAAAACCCCAAAAAGAATGAGCCCAAAAAGGCTGAGCAACTTGGCCGAAGTAAAAAATGTTTGAACGATTTTTCCACCCTGTGTGCCTCTTGTATTAAACCAGGTGAGAAAAATAACGAGTATAATAGAAACCAATTGCGCAGCACTAAAACTAAAATAAGTCTGTATGCCTTTATCATTTAACCATAAGGGTATCTGGAACAAAATATTATCCTCGCTAATACCGGGAATAAGGTATGCGGCAAACTTGCTGAAAGCCACGCCTACAGCGGCAATTGTACCGGTTTGTATAACTGCAAAAAAACTCCAGCCATACAAGAAACCAACCAAGGGATTGTAGGCTTCTTTTAAGTACACATACTGCCCGCCGGCTTTTGGAAACATGCCACTCAGCTCACCATAACTTACGGCAGCGGTCAGTGTCATAAAACCGGTAATTAACCAAACGGCTATCAGCCAGCCGGAACTACCTACGTTACGGGTTATATCTGCACTTACTATAAAAATGCCGGAACCTATCATAGAGCCGGCCACAATCATGGTGGCATCAAAAAGGCCAAATGTTTGCTTAAAACCTGTTGTTTCGTTCGCCATAATTTTGTTAAGGATTAAGCATGGAAAATAGGGTATTTAGTTGATTGGTTGATTGGTTTAATTGGTTGACTAGTTGATTGGTTTATCAGTTTAGGAGTTTATCGCATAGTTTTTTAGTTCATTAGATTCGAAAATTATAAACGTCCTACCTAAATTGCAGCAAACAACCAATCAACCAATCAACTACCCAACCAATTAACCAATCCGCTACATATAACCAACTGGCTGATGCAGAACTGGTACTGTTGTATAAGCAAACAACGGATCAAAATTTGCTGGCTACGTTGTATAAAAGATACGCTGATCTTGTTTTTGGCGTATGCCTTAAATATTTAAAAGATGCCGATGC
>JAYUTQ010000149.1:0-1870 GCA_043755055.1 Chitinophagaceae bacterium
GTAAACCTATAAATGATGGTTTAGAAAGCATTTAGATTTTAGAAAACAGGTATTAAATCTCTTTTCAATATACCTATGTGACAAAGTATTGATACTAAGCATGAAAATACAGTATTTACCTGAGCAAATTGCAGCGTAATAATTTTTTAATTTTTTTAAATAATTCAATATCAATAAGTTATGAATTAGTCAATCCTGCCGCTTACCTTAATAAGGCTGGCCATACAGGGGTAAAAGTTTTGCACAAATCAAAAATTTTATTTGGCATTCTAAGGGGTATTTGTATTTTAGCGGTAGAATTTAATGGGTTAGTAAGTAAACATAACCGTCCTGTGTCTACAGGATGGTTTCTTTTTTTTAAGCCATGATAAGGTTAAAGGATAAGGGCCTAAGGTCTATTATCGATGTTGCTTTTTATTTCAAACCTTCAACCCTATACCTTCTGCCTCAAACCTTTTTTTATGTCGCCCAAAGTAAAAACCTCTTTTTTTTGTACCGGCTGCGGCTACGAAGCTGCAAAATGGGCCGGTAAGTGCCCCGCCTGTGGCGAATGGAACACTTTTACCGAAGAAGTAATTGTAAAAGAGTCCAAATCATCTACCAATAACCGCACCGCATTTACCGATACTAAAAAAGAACATAAATCCATTTTGCTGGATGATGTGCAGGCAAGCAATACACCCCGCATAGATAGTAACGATGCCGAACTAAACCGTGTACTTGGTGGCGGCATAGTGCCCGGCAGTATGGTATTGGTGGCTGGTGAGCCTGGCATTGGCAAAAGCACTTTGTTTTTGCAAATTGGCCTTGGCCTTACTAATATTACCACATTATATATCAGTGGCGAAGAAAGCGAACAGCAAATAAAACTCCGTGCATCGAGGCTTAACATTGCCCACAACCAGTTTTACCTGCTTACCGAAACCAATACCCAAACCATTTTTCAGGAAATAAAAAAGGTAAAGCCGCAGGTGGTGATTGTAGATTCCATCCAAACCCTTGAGTCGCCGTATATTGATTCTTCGGCCGGCAGTATTTCTCAGATACGGGAAACGGCCTCGGAACTACAGCGTTTTGCCAAAGAAACTAATACGCCGGTTTTTTTAATTGGCCATATTACAAAGGATGGCAACATTGCCGGCCCCAAGATTTTGGAGCATATGGTAGATACCGTTCTGCAATTTGAAGGCGACCGGCATTATGCATACCGCATACTCCGCACCCAAAAAAACCGTTTTGGCAGCACAAGCGAATTGGGCATTTACGAAATGACCGGCGAAGGCATGAAGGCCGTTAGCAATCCTTCGGAAATACTGATTACACAAAAAGAAGACCAGCTAAGTGGCAGTGCCATAGCCGCCACCATAGAAGGGATGCGGCCATTGCTGATAGAAGTACAAGCCCTTGTAACGCAAAGTGTGTATGGCACACCACAGCGTACCACAAGCGGCTACGATATGCGAAGACTGCAATTATTATTGGCAGTGCTGGAAAAACGTGGCGGTTTTCATTTTGGCGTAAAAGATGTGTTTTTAAATATAGCCGGTGGCCTTCGGATTGAAGATCCGTCGATAGACTTATCGGTAGTTACTGCTTTGCTAAGTAGCTACGAAGATGTGCCGATACCGCACCAGCTTTGCTTTGCCGGCGAAGTAGGCCTTAATGGTGAAATACGTGCTGTAAACAGGATAGAACAACGCATTGCTGAAGCCGAAAAACTGGGTTTTGAAAAAATATTTGTAAGCAAATACAACTCTAAAGGCTTTGCCAAGCTGAGCTTTAATATACAAGTGGTGCCGGTGGGCAGGGTGGATGAAGTGTATAAGGCGATATTTTAATTCTGGACATAAAGTCTATAGGTCATTGGGTC
>JAYUTQ010000150.1:0-4104 GCA_043755055.1 Chitinophagaceae bacterium
AGTGTACTGCGGTCAATAGTGATTCTGTAAACCCCTGCAGCTGTAACACTCAGGTTACCGCCACTGGTAGAAAGATTTCCTGCATTTCCACCATAGTTCAAATTCCAGCTTCTGCCTTGGGTAATTTTAAATTCTGTATTTGCAGGCAGGTAGATGTACATATAATACATATTGTTGAAAAGACCCGGCCTTAAATCCCTAATAAATTCAGGTGCATTATCCGGCGTCCAGTCGGTACCATTACCAGTGCTTGTTTGGTAGCTGCCCGGCATGTAAAATCGTAGCAAAGGGAAATAGCTATTGATAATTACAGGCACCGTGTTAGAAAATACAGTTGCACCAAATGAAGTGACTGCTTTTAACCTATAATCCACCTTGCCGGTATTGCCACCGGGAATGTTGCTGGCCAATGCTGTTTCATTTATTTCTCTGTGCGTTAGGCCTTTGGTAAATATTGAAGCTCCTACTGCTATTTCTTTAGGTGCAGCAAAATTTTTGCCGGCAGAATCGTACTGAAGTGTGTACGTTACTGCGCCACTAAAACCATTAAAAGCAGGAGACCATGTAAAGGTGTTAATCAATACATCAGGCGTATTAATACTAGGTGATACAGTTGTTGCAGATGATTTTAAAATCGCAGAATCTCTGTAAGCGGTTACCAATATTTTTACAGGTGCAGAAATATATCGTTCGTTATTGTTACCATACGATGAGATTAATCTGGTATCCAACCCCACCGGTGTGCCAAATGCATAACCATTGTTGAGGATGATAGCGTTCAGTTCTCTTGCAGTGTACGACACGTTCAATTTACCAATTACTGTTTTGCTTACAGCCTTGCTAAAATTACGACCGGCAGAGTCTATTTGCAGTATGTATTTGGTAGTGCTGCTATCGTTAGCATATTTAGGATTACTCCATGAAAAACTCAAAACCGTTTTGTTACTATCTGCTGCCGGGGCTGCAATAGTTGTGGCCGAAGCCGTGACAACGGGGCCTACACCGTCGCTGTAAAAAGGCAAATCTTCTACCTTTTTTTGGCAGGCCGAAAAAAAGGTAGTGGCAAGCGTGGCCAGTAAAGCTGTTTTAAAATACCATTTCATATTACAAGTATTGATGAGTTAGAAATTATAGTTTGGTAGCCGTAAATGTGCCTGTCTGGAAATTAAATACGAGCTTATACGTTCCAGCTACAGCTGGTGCAGGAAAAGCAGGATCTGCATCTCTTTTCTCAAAAGTGCCGGATAGTGCATTACCAACCAAAAATTTGTATTGGGTTCCCCAGTTGCCCTGCGTTTGTATCAGCTTGTAAGCTCCGCCGGGTATCATAGGCACGGATAATTCGTACAGGGTATTGCTTACTCGGGTAAATCTTTGCGATACATCGTAAGGTGCTGTAAGCGGATTGCTCCAGTTAGAACCTACTGCATTTCCTGTAATCCAAAGTGTACCGGCCGTAGGCGGTTCTACCAATGGTGGCGGCGCAAAAGGCGTGGCTGTAAATTTTACCACATTAGATATTAGGGGCAACGAATTATTAACAAGTGAAGAAATAATTCGTGCTTCCATAGTGTAAGTACGGCCAAATGTGAGCTGCATTACATTACCTAAAACACTGTTTAATTCTACCTGTGTGTATGCCTTTACCAAATCTTTAGAAATGGTGGTGGCATATTTTTTAGAGCTCCTGAAATTAGCGCCAAGCGTATCCAGTTCCAGCGTATAGCTAACATCGTGGCTGCTGATACCTGTTGTAAAACGATACTCTGGATTATTCCATGCAAAACGGATGGTTTCCAATGCATCTTCGCCCACTACCAAACGGGCTGTGGTGGTACTAGCGGTAAGTACAGGTGCAGTACCGCCGGTATTAAACACTTTAAATTCGTCTTTTTTGCAGCTGGTAAACATACCGGCAGTTGCCAGTATGGCCGCAAAAGACATGATGATACTTTTCATACAATTATTTATTTAGGTTGTATTAATAGTTGGGGTTTTGCTTAATGTTGGGGTTGCTGCCCAATTCGGCTGCGGGTATCGGGTATATTCTTCTGTAGCTTTCTACACCAGTTCCGGTTTTTACGCCACCCTTGTAAGGCCAAAGGTAACTGCCATCGGTAAAGCGTCCGAAACGGACCAGATCTGTACGGCGAAGACACTCCCAATACAATTCCCTTGCACGTTCGTCTAACACAAAATCCAGTGTAAGTGCAGGTGCGGCAATAGCACCTGTTGTATTGCCGTAAGCCCTTGCACGGATGGCATTGGCATAAGCAAGTGCTGTAGCATTATCGCCACCGGTGCCGCCACGTAATACAGCTTCTATGTAATTAAGGTGCTGCTCGGCAAGGCGAAATACAGGGAAATCAATATCAGCAAAAGTGCGGCTTGGGTCTACACCAAATCCACCTGTTTTAGTCCGGTTGCGGTATTTGGTAACCGCAAAGCCATCTTTAAATTCAGCAATGTTGTTAATGTCTAATGACTGCTGGAAAAACTGGCTCCGCTTATCGGCAGTGCCTGAAAAATCGGGGAATAATAAAGGCAAATTTTTAGTAGTCCTTAAACCGCCCCAACCTGTTAAGCCGCTTACTGTTCTGTCCATATCGCCGCCTACAGAGGCATTTACCAAAAAGGTAGTGCCGCCATAATTCTGCGATTTTAATCCATCGTAATTCAAAGTCCAGATGGCTTCTGTATTGCCAACATTATTATCGGCCAGCATCAGTTGACGATAGTCGGATAGAAGTGCATAGCCAGCATCAATTACTCTTTTGCTGTAAGTAATGGCTTCGGTAAACTTGGGCGTACCTGTGTACACCTGTGCATTTAGGTACATACGTGAAAGCAAAGCCCATACGGCGGCCTTATCTACACGGCCATACTCGTTTGCTTTGGCAGCAGGTAAATCTGCTTCTATTGCTTTTAATTCGATTTCTATATATGTAAATAAGGCAGCACGTTGTATCTGATTAGGACGGATTCCGGCACCAATTGGAGTGTTCTCATCTACAAAACCAGGGTTGCCGAATAAATCCATCAGTACCCAATATTGAAAGGCACGTACGAATCTTGCCTCGGTACGCATTTGCTTAATGGAAGCCGCATTTGCTATACCTCTTTCGGCCACTTTTGCCTCTGCACTTTCTCTAATAAATTCGTTGCTCAATGTAATGGCATAAAAGCAACGGCTGTACAAACCGTCCATTAACGGGTTAGAACTGCCCCAGTTCATATTGTGCAAATCCTGGATTCCAGGGTCGTTCCATGCTACTACAGCTTCATCGGTGCTTAGCTCCTGCAAGCAAAATAACAGGCGAATGAAATCGCTGGCACCTTCATCTATACGGGCTACATCGCCGGCGCCGGCAGGGCCGCTATTTCCGGTTAAGGCCATGCTGCCATATACTTTACCCAACACTTGCTTATAACCTGCTTCGGTGGTGTAAAGGTTTGCTGCTGTAATATCGTTCGGCGGAAACCGGTCGAGGTTTTTGGTGCAGCTGGTGGCCAGTAAAGCTGTTGCCAGCAGGCCACCCATTATTTTTATAGAAAACTTTATCATAACAATCGGTTTTTTAAAATAGTATAATTAAAAATCAACGTTTACACCCAATGCGAAAATGCGTGGCCTTGGATAAATACGGTTATCAATACCGCCATTTACCTCAGGGTCTAAGCCGGTATAATTGGTAATTACAAATGCGTTTTGAACATTGGCAGTTACACGTAAACGGGCTCCCTTAAATACTTCGCCGGCATCGTAGCCAATATTGATATTATCCATACGGAAGAAAGATGCATTCTGCACATAATAATCACTGAAATATTGGTTGTTTACAAAACCTGTTTTTAGGTAATCTGTACTTGCATTACCCAACCAGCCAAGTGGGTTGAATATCTGACGCTCTACACCATTGCTGCTGTTATAGTTGCTATAATTATAGTTGCCAAGGTTTATACGGCTAACAAAACCTGCATTCCATTTGCCAATAATAAAGCTGCTATTAATGCCCATAGAAGGCCTGTACGAGGATTTAAACCGTGATGGTATTATCAATGAAAATGATTTGTACCGTTATAAATCTCCTAACTCACCTGTAT
>JAYUTQ010000151.1:0-1864 GCA_043755055.1 Chitinophagaceae bacterium
CCCCGCTTTTTATGATATAAGTGCCGTCAGTTTTAAAGTCTGCATAAACTCCATGTCTAAATTAGCCATATAATTCCCAAACCAATGTATAGTAAAATGGCGAAAATATTATCGTAATGATATGAATCATACAAAACTTTTCCAATGAAAAAGCTACAAATTATTAATATAA
The DNA here is from genome assembly GCA_043755055.1 of Chitinophagaceae bacterium. GTDB lineage: Bacteria > Bacteroidota > Bacteroidia > Chitinophagales > Chitinophagaceae > JAZKFT01. Next base: position 173 of record JAYUTQ010000151.1, read on the forward strand.
ATAGGGTTGATTTCTTAAGCATTTATTTTCATTGATCGGCTTATAGTTTAATCATAAAACCTACGGCACCTGTATCGTTTTCAATATTTCACTTACAATGTTTTCTACTTGTATTTCTTCGGCCTCGGCTTCGTAGGTAAGGCCTATGCGGTGGCGGAGTACATCGGGGCAAATATTGCGTACATCTTCGGGTATTACGTAGGCCCGTTTGTTTAAAAAAGCCTGTGCCCTGGCAGCTAATGCCAGGTTAATGCTTGCCCTTGGGCTGCCGCCGTAACTAATCAGGTTGGTTAGTTTTCCGAGGCCAAAATCTTTGGGGCGGCGGGTGGCAAATACAATATCGAGGATGTAGTTTTCTATTTTTTCATCCATATAAATACTGCGGCACAGGTTACGGGCATGGATAATTTCCTGACCACTTACTACAGGTTGTATTTCTAATTTGGGCCCGCCATTTATTTGCTGCCGGATGATTTCCAACTCCTCTGCCTTGGTAGGGTAATCCACTACCACTTTCATCATAAACCTATCCTGCTGTGCTTCGGGCAGCGGGTAAGTGCCTTCCTGTTCCAGCGGGTTTTGTGTGGCCAATACCAGAAAGGGCTCATCCAGTTTGTACGTATGTTCAGCAATGGTTACCTGCTTTTCCTGCATGGCTTCCAGAAGGGCACTTTGTACTTTGGCAGGGGCACGGTTTATTTCATCTGCCAAAATAAAGTTGGCAAAAATGGGGCCTCGGCGAACTACAAAATCTCCTTTTTGCTGGTTGTAAATCATAGTGCCAATTACATCGGCAGGTAGCAGGTCCGGGGTAAACTGTATGCGGCTAAAAGATACATTGATGGCTTGTGCCAGACTTTTAATGGTCAGTGTTTTGGCCAGGCCGGGTACGCCTTCAAGCAGTATATGGCCATTGCAAAGCAATCCGGTAAGCAGTCGGTCTATCATGCCCTGCTGGCCAATAATGCTTTTGTGCAGCTGATCGTTTATACGATCTATAAAAAAAGAAGCCTGAACAATTTTTTCCTGTAATAATTTTATGTCTTCTGCGGTTTGCATGTGTGCTGTTATTTAATGGGTGAAATTAAGGGGATTGCAGAAAGGATGCACGCCTCTTATACTATCCAGCAAAATTTTAGGTAATTGTAAACATGATGGAAATCATTGTTGGCATGATAATGCAGGCTTAGCTTTATTAAATAAAACCTAAAACATGAAAACCATCCTGATCCCTACAGATTTTTCTGTTGCCGCTAATAATGCAGCCCGTTATGGGGCGGCTTTTGCATGTAATATTCATGCAAAAAAAATTGTACTGTACAATGCCTATTCCATACCACTTGCCAACGAAATGACATGGGCATTGATAGAAGCAGCCGATTTAAAAAAGGCAAGCGAAGCCGGGTTAGAGCAGGCAAAAATGCTGCTAAAGCCTTTTTGCGAAAAGGGTTTGGAAATAGAAACCATCTCTGATTTTGGTTTTTTTGGCCAGCGGTTAAATGAAGTAGCCACAGAGGTACATGCAGATATGGTTATTATGGGCATAACCGGTGGCGGTACGGTGACACAAGCCATTTTTGGCAGCAATGCACTTACAGCTGTACATAGTACAAAATTGCCCTTGCTTATTGTGCCAAGCATGTGTCAATGGCATGCAATTGATAAAATAGCCTGGGCCTGCGATTATAAAAA
>JAYUTQ010000152.1:0-9487 GCA_043755055.1 Chitinophagaceae bacterium
TGGGCAGTATTTTAGATTCTTTTGGTGGAAAAGCTAGTTTAATTTTGATTCAGCTTCTTGTTTTAGCCGGTTGTATGCTTCTATAATATCAATATACCCTTTCAAAGATTTTCTGTATTGTAATTTCTCTAATTGAGGAGCAATAGCAGCATCTTTCATTAATAATTTCAGGGCACTTTTTTTACTACCTATATACACTACTCCATCATGATTGTCACTAGCAAAGCTAAAGTAGTAATTGGGTACTATGCAACCATCAGATGCTTTTGAATATTGGATATACAACTTTGCATAAGGCCCCGTGCTTACCCTTTGCATAAAAAACCATTGTTCATCTTTTTTTAAGAGGCCAATTTCTTTACGGGTATCCCCGGCAATTTTTTTTGCATCAAAAATTCCATTGCATAACAATCCTTTTCCATGTTTTCCCCTGCTATAACTTTTCACTTGGCCGGCTTCTATAATCCGCATTGAATCTTTTGAAATTATTGCTGCAAACTTTTCATAGCCATTCTCATATCTGTACGAAGGCCTTAAACCTTCCTTCGCAGGTTTTGGGGGCATAATACATGGTATAGTATCATTATTCCATGTTACAATATAATCCTGTGCCGTAGCCTGATAAGCTGTGAAGACTAATGATAGTGTAACAAAAAGAGATTTCATGAAATGCGTTTTACCAGATTGCAGGCAGTAGTCAATCAACTGAATAAAAGTCTTACTTAGTCTTTTCTGATGCAATACCCAATAGCACGTATTTCCGTGAAACTTTAATGGAAAATAAATTATTGATGAAAATTGGAAATAATCATCTTCTTTTAAACCTATTTTAAAAACATACAACAATGCAAGTAAGATTTCAAAACAGCCCTAAGGAAACCAGCCAGATGAGCACTGAATTATTAAGAGAAAATTTTCTGGTACAGGGGCTTATGCAGGCAGGCACAATACAGCTTGTGTATTCACATTACGACCGTATGATTATTGGCGGATGTGTGCCAACAGTTTCCTCCGTTAGCCTGCCAAACGAAGGCGAATTAAAGGCCAATTATTTTTTAGAAAGAAGGGAACTCGGCATTATAAACGTGGGTGGAAAAGGAACAGTTCATGCAGCAGGAGCTGAATATGAAATAGATAAACTGGAATGTGTATACCTCGGCAAAGGCATGCAGGATGTGAGTTTCAGCAGTGCTGCTGCAGACGAACCTGCAATGTTTTACCTCTTGTCAGTTCCGGCTCACCATACCTATGCCAACCGAAAAATGACTAAGGCCGAAGCCGCCCCTGTAAACCTTGGCGACATAGCTACCTCCAACAAAAGAACCATTTACAAATACATCCATAACGATGGTATAGAAAGCTGTCAGCTGGTAATGGGCCTCACCGTTTTAGAAGATGGCAGCGTATGGAATTCCGTTCCGCCGCATACCCATACCCGACGTATGGAAGCCTATTATTATTTCGATGTAAAAGAAGGCCACCGTGTATTCCACATGATGGGAGAACCACAGGAAACAAGGCACCTTGTAATGGCCAATCATGAAGCCGTAATCTCTGCTCCGTGGAGCATGCACTTTGGTGTAGGCACCGCCAATTATGGCTTTATCTGGGGCATGGCCGGAGAGAACAAAGAGTTTACAGATATGGATCCGGTGCCGGTGGCAACTATCAAATAATTAGAAAGAGATACCCTGTTTTTAGCCGTTTATTTTTTTAACCAGCAGAAGTTTTATATGGCATCCACATTGGCGACGCTCCATTTATCTGTGGTCATAATGGCATCATTACTATAACTCATTATCCAAAACTAAATACAACAGCATATCAAAACCGGCTGGCAATTTTGCCAGCCGGTTTTTGTTTTTGCCGGGATTAATTATACCAATTGTATTTACAATTTAGTCCAAACCACGAAGTGGTTCAATAATAATAGCCACGGGTGAAACCCGTGGTAAAAGTGAGTTTGCCAAAACAACCCAAAATGGGTTGAACTGATTACTCAAACAGCATTAAATCATCGGTTTAATCCATTTCATGTTATTTGAGATTCTGTCTTTCTGGTATCAGTTGCTGCACAGAGGCCCCCTTCAGGATACAGGAAGCTCAGGACAGTTCAGGCAAGTTTATTAAATAGATTGCATCGTTTGATTTCAGCATATGCAAGAAATCAAAATCCCCAACGATTTCTAATTCTAACAATGAACAATTGCCCATGAAAATGTCATTCATCCGTATAGCATTTTGCGTCCTGCTAATTGTTTCTTCCAGTTTCCTTTTTGCCCAAACAAAAATTAACCGAAAGGCATTGGTGGAAAGGCATACCATTACCAACACCCATTTCGATTCTCTCGGTGCCGTATCAGTGGGCAACGGGGCTTTTGCATTTACGGTGGATGTTACCGGACTGCAAAGCTTTCCGGCAGCTTACGCCAATGGCATGTGCCTCGGTACACAAAGCGAATGGGGCTGGCATAGCTTTACCGATACTGCTGATTACAGTTTCGAAGAATCGCTTCGGGATTACAATATCAATGGCCGTAAGATTTCTTATGGTGTACAAATAAAAGAACCGGCTCGTAAGAAAAGTGCAGGCGACTGGTTTCGCCAAAATCCACATCGTTTGCAGTTGGGTACTATTGGTTTTGAATTTACAAAAACCGACGGCAGCTCCGGCACTATCAACGATATTACAGACATCCGTCAAACGCTGAATATGTGGACGGGTGAAGTGCAAAGCCATTTTATTTTTGATGGAGAAGTGGTGGATGTATCCACATTTGGCCATCAGGGTAAAGACCTTGTTTCGGTAAGTGTAAAAAGCAATTTGATAGCAAAAAGAAGGCTAAAAATCAGTATCCGTTTTCCCTACCCTACTTGTGGTTTTATAGATGGCGGCAATAATTGGGCTGATGCCGGCAAGCACCAATCAGGCGTAAAAGAAACTTCAAATAACAGTGCCATCTTTAGCCATGAATTAGATACGACTACCTATTACGCATCCTGTAACTGGACTAATAGGGCAGATATAAAAAAGAAGGCTGATCATTATTTTGTTGTTGAGCCGTACGGCTTCAATTCATTTGAATTCAATTGTCTTTTTACCCCAATAAATGAAGTGACCAACACTAGTTTTTTGCAAACAAAAAAGAACAACGCCACCACCTGGCAATCCTTTTGGACCAAAGGCGCAGCCGTAGATTTTAGCGGCAGCACCGACCCAAGGGCAATGGAATTAGAACGCCGGGTTATCTTGTCCCAGTACCTCACCGCCATACAATGCCGTGGTAAATATCCGCCGCAGGAAACCGGCCTTACTTACAATAGCTGGTTTGGAAAACCACACCTCGAAATGCATTGGTGGCATGGCATCCACTTTGCATTATGGAACCGTGCTGATGCTTTGGAAAAACAAATGCAATGGTACGAGGATGTAAGCCAGGAAGCCCGGAACATCGCTACCCGTCAGGGTTTTAAAGGTTTGCGCTGGCAAAAGATGACAGACCCCGCCGGTAAAGAAGCACCGTCTTCTGTAGGAGCATTTATCCTGTGGCAACAGCCCCATTATATTTATTTTGCCGAGTTGCTGTACCGTCAAAATCATAATGCAGCTACCCTTAAAAAGTACGGTTCGCTGGTATCAGAATCGGCCGAGTTTATGGCCTCATTTGCTCACTACGATGCTGCAACACATCGTTACATTTTGGGCAAAGGCCTGATACCTGCACAGGAACGCTTTAAGGCCGAAGAAACATTTAACCCCACTTACGAACTGGCCTATTGGAACTGGGCATTAAACATTGCACAGCAATGGCGTACCCGCAGCGGATTAACCCGCAACAAACAATGGGACGATGTGCTGAATCAATTAAGTAAATTACCCATACAAGGCGATAAATACCTGGCCACCGAAAGTGCCACCGACAGCTACACCAACCCACAATTCAAAACGGATCATCCATCGGTACTCGGTGCTTTTGGTATGTTGCCGGCAAGTAAAATGCTGGATACTGCCATCATGCACAACACCTTTAACTGGGTATGTAACAACTGGAGCTGGCCCGATACCTGGGGCTGGGATTTCCCGATGACTGCAATGACGGCCACCCGATTAGGCCAGCCCGAAAAAGCTATTGATGCCTTACTGATGCCAATAAAAACAAATACGTATCTCAGCAATGGCCACAATTATCAGGACGATAGATTACGGCTTTACCTTCCAGGCAATGGCGGCCTGCTTGCAGCTGTGGCCTTGATGTGTGCCGGATACGAAGGCAGTAAAATAAAGAACCCCGGCATCCCCAAAAACGGTAAGTGGAAAGTGAAATGGGAAGGGCTGAAGCAGATGTTTTAGGAAGGGTATAATGCAAAAATGTAATCCCAAGCAGAAATCATACATCAGAAATCATACATCACAAATCAGGATGCAACAGGATAATAGTTTGCACTGAATCTTGTATCATGCACTTTATTAAAATGCTGCCAACATGAAATTACAAGCCAAACTTTTGATCAATCCTGCCGGTTTATTGTCGGTGATGGTTGCGGTTATATTTAGTTCCTGTGCAAGTCGCCTGCCTGCCAAGCCAGATGTGTTACAAGTGATGGATAAAACCAATACGTATTTCATGAACCTTTGGCCCGACGCCGGTGCCAATATTCCAAAGCCCATCGTTCGTCCCAGCAATATCTGGACCCGTGCTGTGTATTACGAAGGTGTGATGGCTATGTATGCCATCAACCCACAAAAAAAATATTACGATTACGCCCTGGAATGGGGCATAAAACACAAGTGGAATTTAAGAGGTGGCATAGGCACCCGCAATGCCGATAATCAGTGTTGTGGTCAAACCTACATTGACCTGTACAACATTGATAAAAAGCCGGAATATATCGTCAACATTAAAGCTTCGATAGATAGCATGATGCGGACCCAAAAAATAGACGACTGGAGCTGGATTGATGCAATACAAATGGCCATGCCGGTTTTTACGCAACTCGGTGTTTTGTACAAAGACACAGCCTACTTCGACAGGATGTATAAGATGTATGCCTTCTCAAAATACAAGCACGGCGGCAAGGGCTTATTTAACCCCGAAGACAATTTGTGGTGGCGGGATAAAGACTTTGTAGCACCCTACAAAGAGCCCAACGGCGAAGACTGCTACTGGAGCCGTGGCAATGGCTGGGTAATGGCTGCATTGGTACGTGTATTAAAAGATTTACCTAAAAATGAAACCCATAGAAAAGAATACCTGAACGATCTTAAAGTAATGCTGAAAGCCCTGCTGCCACTGCAACGTGCCGATGGCTACTGGAATGTAAGCCTTGCCGATAGCACCCATTTTGGTGGCAAAGAATTATCGGGTACTGCGCTGTTTGTATATGGTATGGCATGGGGCATCAACAATAAAATTATTGATAAAAAAACCTACCAGCCTGTACTGCTAAAAGCATGGAATGCCATGGTAAAAGAGTGCGTACACGAAAACGGTTTTCTTGGTTTTGTACAAGGTACAGGTAAAGAACCTAAAGACGGGCAACCGGTAAGTTACACAAGTGTTCCTGATTTTGAAGACTATGGTTTGGGAGCTTTTTTACTGGCTGGTAGTGAAGTTTATAAGTTGAAGAAGTGAGGAGTCAAATGGGGAATTAATGAAAAATTTTGCGTCATACTGAATGCATTTTTCTTGAGCGTATGGGTAAAAAGGACATGCTAATTGATTTATTTAAAGACGAAAGTGTTGGTAGATTTAAAACTTCTTGATCTAATCCATTAGCAAATACAACTTACACCGCTTGCACTATCCCAATAGATTCTTTTTATTGTGGCCATGGGCAAAAAAAACGTAATGAAACAACTACCCGTATTTTTCTTGCTGCTATTCTGCCTGCAAGCACAAGCACAAAAAACAACCTCAAAACCCAACATCATTTTCATCATCGCCGATGATCTTGGTTACGGTGATCTTGGCTGTTATGGACAGCAAAAAATATCCACACCTAATATTGATAAACTTGCAAAAAGCGGAATGCGGTTTACACATTTTTATGCCGGTGCCACCGTGTGTGCCCCAAGCCGTGCCGCTTTAATGACCGGCCTACACACAGGCCATACCGCCATTCGTGGTAACAAAGCGATGAAGCCCGAAGGGCAGTTTCCCCTGACGGTTAACACCGTTACAATTGCAAAAGTCTTAGAACAAAACGGTTATGCCACAGGAGCTTTTGGTAAATGGGGTTTAGGCTTTCCGGGTTCGGGTTCCGAGCCAACTGATATGGGTTTTAATACCTTCTTCGGATACAATTGCCAAAGCCTGGCACACAACTATTTCCCCGACCATTTATGGAGCAATAAAGAGCGGATAAATTACCCGGGTAATGATACAAATCATACAGACTACTCAGCTGAAATTATCCATAATCAGGCTATGAAATTTCTTGCAAATCAAAATAAAAAACCCTTCTTCTTATTTCTGCCATATACCATTCCGCACAGTCAACTTACCGGACCTCATGACAGTGTGTATCAGCGTTACGTAACACAGTTTAACGAAGCACCAATTGAAGCCATAGCCGGCAAAGCAAATCCTGTAGCAATTGCCGAGCCATACCCACATGCAGCATACGCTGCTATGGTAAGCAGGCTCGATAAATATGTAGGGGAGGTGGTAGCTGCAGTAACAAAAAAAGGGATGCTGGAAAAGACGCTGATTATTTTTACCAGCGATAATGGCCCGCATAAAGAAGGTGGCAACGACCCCTATTTTTTTAATAGCAATGGCGGGCTACAAGGCATAAAACGAGACCTGTATGATGGTGGCATCCGTGCACCTTTTATAGCCTCGTGGAAGGGTAAAATAAAAGCCGGTAGCGAAAGCAACCACGTTGCTGCCATGTGGGATTTGTTTCCAACTTTTCAGCAATTGTCAAAGGTGGGCATTACAAAAAACATTGATGGCATTTCGTTATTGCCAACATTGCTTGGTAAGCCTCAAATACCGCATGAATACCTCTATTGGGAGCTACACGAAAGTGGCGGTAAACAAGCGGTGCTAATGGGAAAATGGAAAGCCGTCCGGCTAAATGTTACTACCCGGGCTGGCAGCCCAATAGAGCTCTACGATATTAGCATTGATAAGGCTGAAAAAAATAATATTGCCGATCAACATCCCGATGTGGTAATGCGAATGAAATCTATTATGCAGCAGGCACATGTGCCGGATACAAATTGGCCATTATTAGCCCCAAGAACAAAGGGTAAATAAGAAATAAAAAAACTCAGTCTCAAAAAAATGAGACTGAGTTCAATGAAATTAAAACCTGTTTTTCTTAACCAAATAATCCACCCTTTTTCAATTCTCTTACGCCTTCGCCAATCTTAAAACCATTTTGATATATCTGAATAATGTAATTGCCTTGTTGAAAATTAGCACCCGGAGCAAAAGCAAATGCTACACTCTTTCTTTTTGCTGTTTCTACTTCTACACCCAATTTGGTTGTGTATGGCTTTTCTCCTTCTTCTCTTGTAGTAAAAGTGCCTGAACCAAGTGATTCTACGGTTACAGGTTGGCCATCAGGACCAGTTACTACTACAAATACATCGGTTGTTCCCGGGGCCGCAATTCTATTGTCTACATCAAAAGAAATAACCAGTTTGTCAACACGTTTTGCTGTGGATGTTTCTTTTTCTTTTCCATTACCTTTTACGTTAACCGGCTTAATGGCTATGTTAGAGGCGTTAAGTGTAGATGCTACATCCACTTTCTTTTCAAGCTCCTGCTTAACCGCCGTTGTTGTTGTAAGGTCTTGGTTCAATTTTTCTTTTTCCTGAGTCAGCACTGTCTTTTCTTCTGTCAATACTGTTTTTTCCTGGGTTAATGTCTCGTTGTCTTCTGTAAGTCTTGCCAATTCCTGCTGCATATTGGTTATGTTCTCATTCAATTTTGCAATCAGGTTTTTGGCCCTTGTTAACTCAGCACCTGTAGCATTTTTGTTGTTTAGTATGGTGCGTATTTCCCTCTTGGCACTTTCAATCTCAGCATTTTTTGCTGTTAATTGTCCTTGTAGTTCAGTATTAATGCCGGCCATAGAATCGAGGCGAACAAGAGAACCATCGAAACTTTTTTGCAATTCACTTTTTTCTTCTGAAACAAGCGCAATTTGCGATTGCTTTTGATCGATTAAACTGCTGGTTTTGTTTTTGTCAATTACGATGTAGGCTCCGGCTCCTGCAAGGGCTACAGCAAGTGCTATTACAATTGCATTTTTAGAGCTTCTGCGTGGTAATTGATTTTCCGGAACTGGTGTTGAAAAACTTTGATTTTCCATGGTTATAAATTTTAATTTGAAAAATGATTTTTGAACGAAATCTTTAACCGCTTAACGTTTTCTTTTTGCCTTTTTCCGAAACAGCTTCAATTGCGTTTGTTCTTCCATAACTTTCTATAACCGTGCCAAAAATATTTTTTTACTTCAAAGCAGGCTTTGTTTTTAACAAATTGCAAACCTGTAACTTATTGATTATGAACTTATAAGAGTGGGTAAAAATTTTATTGTTAAAAGTATAAAATAGCAAAAAGCGTAATGTAAATGCTAAGGATTAAGCCGTTTTTAATGACCGATTTTTCGGTTTTTCATGGCGGAAGCAATGCTGCAGGTGTAGGGTTAGTGATCGTTAATAAGAACAAAAAATGCTTCCTAACGCAACCAATCCTGAACGACTGATTACACAGTTTGCTCCCCTAAAAATGATGAAGACACTCAGATACCTCCGTTCAGTATTTTGATATTTACACACAGGTACTTAGCTTTTATTTTATGCTTACGTTTTTGCTTAACCTAAACAAGTTTGGCGGCAAAGGGCCGGGTAATAAGGGTGGCGGTATGTGTAGACAGGATGGTGGAAACCGTGGTGGTGGAGGTGGTGGCAAAAGGGGCGGCAGACAATAATAGGATCATTAATTTTCAAACAACTCAAACTTGGTCTTGGGCCTTTTAGCATCTTGCCAGTTATAGCCACGAAGCTTTAATTCTTCTGCCGAAATCTGCTGTATAGGGTAGGTGGTGCCTTTAAGGTTATTGCGGAAAACAACTTTATTGGCGGCCTTGTCTTTAAAATACATGTCTATCACATCGGAAGTGGCTTTGTTTACACCAATAAATTTTTCTTCTTCGTCCTGTGCGTAATACACACTTTCGGAATTGCCTTTGGTTCGGATAAAATCAATATTGCCATCTTTAAAAAGCCCGTTAATGGTTCGGCCTTTTATCTGGTTATAAAAGTTGTTATTTACTTTATTAATCATAAATCCATTTTCGAAAGCGTACAATCTTTCGGCTACTTTATTTGAGGTAAACAGGTAAATGGTATCGCCGGTTATCTGGCTGTTATTGGCCCAAAGTATGGGGTTGGTGTATAGCCTAAAGGCAGAGTCAACAGATGAATAAAACATACTGTCGCAAACGGCCTGCATACTATCGCTAAAAA